>JAICHS010000036.1 GCA_025924775.1 Rhodanobacteraceae bacterium | reverse complement strand
TTCCGCCATGCCGGTATCGCCCAGCTGGCGCGCCAGCATGTACACGATGAACAGGCCCAGCGTGACGAAGCCCATGTGCGCGATCGACGAATACGCCACCAGCTTCTTCATGTCCGGCTGCACCATCGCGACGTAGCCGATGTAGATGATCGCGATCAGGCTGAGCACGATGATCACCCACGCGAACTGCTGCGAGGCGTCCGGCGTGATCATCAACGGGAAGCGGATGAAGCCGTAGGTGCCGACCTTCAACATGATCGCGGCCAGGATCACCGAACCGCCGGTGGGCGCCTCCACGTGCGCATCGGGCAACCAGGTGTGCACGGGCACCATCGGGGTCTTGATCGCGAACGCGACGCAGAACGAGGCGAACAGCCAGGTCTGCTCCTTCAGGGTGAACGGGAAGTTCCACAGCGTGGCGAGGTCGAACGTGCCGGCGCGGTGGTACATGTACAGGATGCCGATCAGGAAGAAGATCGAGCCGAAGAACGTGTAGATGAAGAACTTCAGCGTCGCGTACACGCGCCGCGGGCCGCCCCAGACGCCGATCAGGAAGAACATCGGGATCAGGATGGCCTCGAAGAACAGGTAGAACAGCAGCGCATCCAGCGCGCAGAACACCCCGATCAGCAGGCCGTCCAGCACCAGCACCGCGGCCATGTACTGGTGCACTTTCTTCTGGATGATCTGCCACGCGCCGCCAACCACCAAGATGTGGATGACGGCCGTCAACACGATCAACGCGACCGAGATGCCGTCCACGCCCAGGTGGTAGCTGGTGTTGATGCCGGGGATCCAGCGCAGGTTTTCCTGGAACTGGAAGCCGCCCGGACCCGCCCGGTATTCGCACAGCAATACCAGGCTGAAGGCGAAGGTCACGATCGAGAACAGCAGCGACAGCCAGCGCGCCAGGCGCGGGCGCGCGTCGCCAGCCAGCAGCACGACAACCGCGCCGGCGCACGGCAGCCAGATCAGGATGCTGAGGAGGGGCCAGGTGCTCATGCAAGATCCTTGGAATGTCGCGTGCCAGCCATCAGTGCAATCCCCAATACCAAAGTCCACCCAGCAGCAGGATCAGCCCGACGATCATCGCGAACGCGTAGTGGTACAAAAATCCGGTCTGCAGGCGGCGGAACACCCGCGAGCTGCGCTCGGTCACGAACGCCGCGCCATTGACCGCGCCGTCGAAGATGCCGAGGTCGGTGCCCTTCCAGAACCCGCGGCCCAGTTTCAGGCCGCCCCGCCCGAACAGGTTGAAGTAGATCTCGTCCACCCAGTACTTGCGCGTGAGGACCTTGAACACCGGCAGGAACATCCGCGCGGCGCGATCGGCGACCTTGGGGTTGAACTGGTACACGTAGGTGGCCACCACGAACCCGGCAAACGCGATCCAGAACGCCGGGGTCGCGAACGCGTGCACGCCGAACGCCCAGACGTTGTGGAACTCCTCGGCCAGCTTCGGCAGTACCGCGTGTTCGGGCAGCACGAAGATGGATGTGCCGAACCAATTGCCGAACAACAGCGGCTTGGCCGTCCACCAGCCAATCACCACCGACGGGATCGCCAGCAGGATCAGCGGCACGGTGACGACCAGCGGCGATTCCTTGGGTTCGTGCGGCAGCACGCCCGGCTGCGGTTCGTGGCCCTCTTCCTCATGCAGGCCGTGCTCGACGTGCCAGCGCGGTTTGCCATGGAAGGTCATGTACAGCAGCCGGAAGCTGTACAGCGCGGTGACGAACACGCCCAGCAACACGCACCAGTACGCGTAGGTGGCGCCGACCAGGTGCGCCTCGCCCACGGCGTCGATGATCTCGTCCTTGGAGTAGAAGCCCGCGAAGAACGGCGTCGCGCACAATGACAAGGACCCGATCCACATCGTGATGTAGGTGATCGGCATCTTCTTGCGCAGGCCGCCCATGAAGCGCATGTCCTGGCCGTGGTGCATCGCCATGATCACCGAGCCCGAACACAGGAACAGCAGCGCCTTGTAGAACGCGTGCGTCATCAGGTGGAACATGCCGGCGGCGTACGCCGACACGCCCAGCGCCACCACCATGTAGCCCAGCTGCGACAGCGTGGAATAGGCAATGACGCGCTTGATGTCGTTCTGCACGATGCCGACCATGCCCATGAAGAACGCGGTGGTCGCGCCCACCACCAGCACCACCGACAGCGCGGTCGTGGACATTTCGTACAGCGGCGACATGCGCGCCACCATGAAGATGCCGGCGGTCACCATGGTTGCCGCGTGGATCAGGGCCGAGATCGGGGTCGGGCCTTCCATCGAGTCGGGCAGCCACACGTGCAACGGCACCTGCGCGGACTTGCCGCAAGCGCCCACGAACAGCAGCAGGCAGATCAGGGTCGCCAGCGACCACGGATGCCCGCCCACGACTTCGATGGTACGACCGGCCAGGCTCGGGGCCTCGGCAAACACCACGGAATAATCCAGGGTGTGGAAGCCGTACAGCACCGCCGCAATGCCGAGGATGAAGCCGAAGTCGCCCACACGGTTGACGATGAAGGCCTTGAGCGCGGCGAACGTCGCGGTCGGCTTCTCGAACCAGAACCCGATCAGCAGGTAGGACACGAGGCCCACCAGTTCCCAGCCCACGAACAGCTGCAGGAAGTTGTTGGCGATCACCAGCACCAGCATCGAGAACGTGAACAGCGCGATGTAGGCAAAGAAGCGCTGAAAGCCAGAATCCTCCGCCATGTAGCCAATGGTGTAGATGTGCACCATCAACGAGACGAACGTCACCGTGACCAGCATCAAGGCGGTCAGGCGATCGACGAGGAACCCTATGCCGATGGTGAGCTTGCCGACCTCCAGCCACGTGTACACGTTGGCGTTGAAGTCGGGCGCCCCACCCCACACCAGCTGGTAGAACACGATGCACGACAACGCGAACGACAACGCCACCGACACGATCGCGATGCCCGCGGCGCCCGCGCGCCCGATCCGGTTGCGCAGCAGGCCCGCGATCAACGCGCCGATCAGCGGTGCGCCAACCAGTACGATCAAAAGGTTCTGGCTGATCACGCCTGCACCTCATGCATGACAGTGGTTCCCTCGTTGGCCGCGTCGAGGGAGGCGCGGCATCGCAGATGTCGATGTGGCACGGACGTCTCCCTAATAGCGCAACGAATCGATTTCGTCGACGTTGATCGTGCGGCGATTGCGGAACATCAACACGACGATGGCAAGGCCGATGGCCGACTCGGCCGCCGCGACCGTCAGGATGAAGAACACGAACACCTGCCCCGACGGATTGCCGAGGTAGCGCGAGAACGCGACGAAGTTGGTGTTGACGGCCAGCAGCATCAGCTCGATGCACATCAGCAACACGATCACGTTCTTGCGATTGATGAAGATGCCCGCGATCGAGATGCAGAACAGCACCGTCGCGAACACGATGTACCAGGAAAGGGGGATGCTCATGGCTGCGGCTCCTTCGCGGCTGGCGCAGGCGCGGGCGCCGTCACCGCTGCCATCTTGACCATGCGCAGGCGCCCGGCCGCGTGGGTCGCGGACTGCGCGGCGGCATCCTGGTGCTTGGAGAAGGTGCGCACGCGCAGCGCCAACACCACCGCCGCCACCAGGCCGACCGTCAGGATCAGTGCCGCGATCTCGAACGGCAGCAGGAAGTGCGTGAACAGTGCGGTGCCAAGCCATTCGATGTTGGAGCTGCCCGCGGGATCGGGGCCGGCCGGTACGTTGAATGTACGCACCCCGATGATGCCCAGCATCTCGACCAGCATGATCAGCGCGGCGGCGATGCCGATCGGCAGGTACTTGATGAAGCCCTCGCGCATCGGCTCGAGGTCGATGTCAAGCATCATCACCACGAACAGGAACAGCACCATCACCGCGCCGACGTACACCACCACCAGCGCCAGCCCGAGGAACTCGGCTTCGGCGAGGATCCACAGGCACGCCGCCGAAAAAAACGTCAGCACCAGCGCCAGCACGCCGTGTACGGTGTTCTTCACCGACACGACCGCCAGGGCGGCACCTACCGCCACCACGGCGAAGGCGACGAAGCAGACCATCTGGAAAACTGCATGGTTCATGGGCATCACCGGTAAGCCGCGTCCTGCGCGCGATTGGCCGCAATGGATGACTCCATGCGGTCGCCGATCGCCAGCAACTTCTGCTTGGTCAGCACGTTCTCGCCGCGGCGTTCGAAGTGGTATTCAAGGATGTCGGTCAACACGATGGAATCGACCGGGCAGCTTTCCTCGCAGAAGCCGCAGTAGATGCACTTGAACAGGTCGATGTCGTAGCGCGTGGTGCGGCGCTGCCCGTCGGACGCACGCGGCGCCGAATCGATGGTGATGGCCAGCGCCGGGCACACCGCCTCGCACAGCTTGCACGCGATGCAGCGCTCCTCGCCGTTCGGATACCGGCGCAGCGCGTGCAGCCCGCGGAAGCGCGGCGAACGCGGAATGGTTTCCATCGGGAAGCGCAGCGTGTACTTGTGCTTGAACAAATATTTCAGTGTCAGCCACAAGCCTGCTGCAAGTTCCAGCAGCAACAGGCTCTTGAGATATTCGACAACTTTCTTCATCTCAATGCCCTATCGTCACCACGTTGAAATACCGGAAGATGCCCGCCACGAAGATCCACACGATCGAGATCGGGATGAACACCTTCCAGCCGAGACGCATGATCTGGTCGTAGCGGTAGCGCGGAAACGTCGCGCGCAACCAGACCACCGCGGTCGCGAAGAAGAAGAACTTCAGGAACAGCCAGATCCAGCTGGGTTCGGACAGGAAGCCGAGGTGCCAGCCCTGGAACGGGCTGAGCCAGCCGCCCAGGAACAGGATCGAGACCAGGAACGCGGCCAGGATCATGTTGGCGTATTCGGCCAGGAAGAACAGCGCGAACGCCGACCCCGAATACTCCACGTGGTAACCGGCGACGATTTCCGATTCGCCCTCGGCCACGTCGAACGGCAGGCGGTTGGTTTCCGCCACGCCCGAGATGTAGTAGACGAGGAACACCGGGAACAGCGGCAGCCAGAACCAGTCGAACAGGCCCTTGCCGCCCGCCTGCGCATTCACGATTGCGGTGAAGTTGAGGCTGCCGGCCAGGATCAGCACGCACACCAGCGCCATGCCCATGCAGATTTCATACGAGATCATCTGCGCGGCCGAACGCATCGCGCCCAGCAGCGCGTAACGCGAGTTGGACGCCCAGCCGGCCAGGATGATGCCGTACACGCCCAGGGACGTCATCGCCAGCAGGAACAGCACGCCGGCGTTGGCGTTGGACAGCACCACGCCGTCATCGAACGGCACGATCGCCCACACCGCCAGTGCCGGGATCACCGCCAGCAACGGCGCGGTGAAGTATAGGAAGCGGTTGGAGTTGGTCGGGACGATGATCTCCTTGATCAGGAGCTTGGTCACGTCCGCGAACGCCTGCAGCAGGCCCCACGGGCCGATCTTGTTCGGCCCCATGCGCACGTGCATCCAGCCGATCACCTTGCGTTCCCACCACACGTACATGGCCACGCAGATGATCAACGGCACCGCGATCAGCAGGATCTTGCCCAGCGTCAGCGCGAAGATCATCGGGTCGGATGACAGGTTCATGCGGCCACCGCCTTGATGGTAAGGACCGCGCCGTGCGGCGGCAGCGAGCCGGTTTCCTTGAACCCGGCCTCGACCCACGCGCAGCCTGCGGGCACCGCCGCGTCGATGACCACCGGCAACAGCGTGCCATCGACGTCGGCCTTGCCGCCATCGACCACACCCAGCGCGTGCGCGGCGTCGGCACCCAGGCGCAGCGCCGGCGCACGGTTGAGCGTGTGCGCCTGCAACGCCTTGGCGCGGCGAACCACCGCATCGGTGCGATAGATGCCGACGGTACCGAGGCGCGTCGTTGCGCCCGCGGCGGGCGTGGCCCGCGGCGCCAGCGCGCCCGCGGGTACAGCTGCGGGATGTGCCAGGTGGGCCGCGATGCGCTGGTGCACATCCGCTATGTCGATGAAGTCGAACCCGGCGATACCCAACGCAGCGCCGAGTGCCCGCAACACCTTCCAGCCCGGGCGCGCTTCACCCGGCAACGCCGCACCCGCCGCGATCATCTGCGCGAGCCCGTCAACGTTGATGTAGGTGCCGTCGATCTCCGGCGGCAACCCCAGCGGCAACACCGCGGCGGCCGTGCGCCGGACGCCCTCGCAGGCAAACGCGCCGGCGTACACGTAAAACCCCGACGCCGCGCGCGCGGCGTCGTAGGCCGCGGGCGCAAAGGTGTCCTGCGAACCTGTCTGCCAGGTGATCAACGCCTTCGGCGCATGCTCCAGGATGGCCTTGGCACCGCCGGCCGATTGCACGCCCGTACGCGCCAGGCCCACGGCATTGGCGCCAGACGGCAGTTCGTTGAACGCGCTGCCCGTCGCCTTCGCGATACCGCGCGCCAACGCACGCAACCACCCCGCCTGCGGATGCTGGGTGGCGGCATCGCCCAGGATCACCACCGATGGTGAGGCCGCGCGCAACGCCTCGACCCAGGCCTTGGCTTCGGTGTGGTCATCGGCTGCGGCCACGGCCTTGGCAAGCTCGGGGTCGTCACTGTGCACGCCCGCGGCCTTGGCTAGGCGCAACAAGGCATCGGCCAGGTCCTGCGGCGCGACGACGTGCTCGCCCGCAAGATCGAACTTGAAGTCGAAGTGCGCAGGATTGAGTGCAAAGATCTTCGCGCCATCCACGTCGGAAATGTCGTAGTTGGCGATGTTGGCGATGTGTGGCTGGCGTGAATCGTGGCGGGTGGCGCGGCGCAGACGCTGGTTCAGCAGCGGCATCTCGAAGCGCGTGAAGCTGCCGACCAGCAGGCCGGCGCGGATCTCGGCCACGTCCTCGACCGGCATCTCGAACACGTCGCCGGCCGGGCCGCCATCGCTGAAATCCTGCACCCGCAGACGGTGGTCGATGCGCTCGCCGCCGAGCCCGCGCACCAGCTGGCCCAGCAACGCGCCCTCCTCGCACGAGGTCATCGGCGCGACCAGCGCGGCCACGTCGTTGCCGGCCTGCTTCAGGCCCTCGGCCACGAACGCGATGGCCTCGTCCCATTCAACCTCGACCAGTTCTGCGCCCCTGCGGATCATCGGCTTGGTCGCGCGGTCTTCGGCGTACAGGCCCTCGTGGCTGTAACGGTCGCGATCGGCCAGCCAGCATTCGTTGACGGACTCGTTGTCGCGTGGCACCGCCCGCAGCACCTGGCCGCGCTTGGTGTGCAGCCACAGGTTGGAACCCAGCGCATCGTGGTAGCCGATGGACGGGCGGGCGATCAGTTCCCACGCGCGCGCCTTGAACTGGAACACCTTGTCGGTGAGCGCCCCGACCGGGCACACGTCGATCACGTTGCCGGACAACTCCGAACCGATGCCGCGCCCGATCCAGGTGCCGATCACGTGGCGGTCGCCGCGGTCGAAGTCGCCGAATTCGTAGCTGCCCGCAACCTCGCCCAGGAACCTGACACAGCGCGTGCAGTGGATGCAGCGGGTCATCTCGGTCGCAACCAGCGGCCCGACGTTCTCGTCAGTCACGGTGCGCTTGCGCTCGGTGAAGCGCGACAGCGAGCGGCCAAAGCCCATCGTGAGATCCTGCAGCTCGCACTCGCCGCCCTGGTCGCAGATCGGGCAGTCGAGCGGATGGTTGATCAGCACGAACTCCAGTGCGTTCTGCTGCGCGTGGACGGCCGTCGGCGTCTTGGTGAATACCTTCATACCCGGCGCAATCGGGGTGGCGCACGCCACCTGCGGCTTCGGCATCTTGCGGCCGCCCATCTCGACTTCCACCATGCACTGCCGGCACACCGCGGCGATCGGTAGCTTCTTGTGGTAGCAGAAGCGCGGAATCGGGATGCCGGCGGCGTCGGCCGCCTGGATGATCATCGAGCCCTTGGGCGCCGTGACCGGGTGACCGTCGATCTCGAACTCGACCATCGGAACCGCGGCCTTGGTGTCTTTCGGTTGCGCGCTCATGCCGCTACCTTCTGCTGATCGTCGAGCATCGAATGACCGTGGTTGCAGTAGTACTCGAACTCGTCCCAGAAATTGGCGAGGAACGCCTGCACCGGCCACGCGGCGGCTTCGCCGAACGCGCAGATGGTGTGGCCCTCGATCTGGCCCGCGACCGCCTTCAGGCGATGCAGGTCTTCGGGCGTGCCGCCACCGGCGACGATGCGCGCGAGCACGCGATGCATCCAGCCGGTGCCCTCGCGGCACGGCGTGCACTGGCCGCAGGACTCCATGTGGTAGAAGCGCGAAATGCGCTCGCAGGCGCGCACCATGCAGGTGGTCTCGTCCATCACGACCACCGCGCCCGAGCCCAGGCCCGATCCGGCGTTGCGCAACGAGTCGTAGTCCATGGTGCATTCCAGCATCTTGTCGGCCTTCAGCACCTTCATCGACGAGCCGCCCGGAATCACCGCCTTCAGCTTGTGGCCACCGCGTACGCCACCGGCCATTTCCAGCAGCGCGGGAAACGGCGTGCCCAACGGGATTTCGTAGTTGCCGGGCCGGTTGACGTGGCCCGACACCGAAAAGATCTTGGGGCCGCCGTTGTTGGGCTTGCCGATATTGAGGAACCAGTCGGCGCCATGCCGCAGGATCGCGGGAACCGACGCGTAGGTCTCGGTGTTGTTGACGGTGCTGGGCCGGCCATACAGGCCGAAGCCTGCTGGGAACGGCGGCTTGAAGCGCGGCCAGCCCTTCTTGCCTTCCAGCGATTCCATCAATGCGGTTTCCTCGCCGCAGATGTAGGCACCCGCCCCCAGCACGTTGTGGATGGTGGCGTCGATGCCGCTGCCGCGGATGTTCTGCCCCAGCAACCCGGCCGCTTCGGCCTCGTGCAGGGCCTGCTCGATGTGTTCGAACGGTTCACGGTGGAACTCGCCGCGCAGGTAGTTGTAGGCCACCGTCGAACCCGTGGCGTAGCAGGCGATCGCGATGCCTTCCAGCACCGCGTGCGGATTGAAGCGCAGGATGTCGCGGTCCTTGCAGGTGCCGGGCTCGGACTCGTCCGAATTGCACAGGATGTATTTCTGGCCCGGCGCCTTGCGCGGCATGAAGCTCCATTTCATGCCGGTCGGAAAGCCCGCGCCGCCGCGCCCGCGCAACGAGCTTTTCTTCAGCTCGTCGATGATCGTCACCGGGTCGGGTTTTTCGGCCAGGATCTTTTCCCACGCCTGCCAGCCGCCGACCTTGCGGTAGCTGTCGATCGTCCACGGCGTGTCGAAATGCAACGTCGTGTAGACGACCTGGTGTTCCTTGGGTGCGGGTCCGTATGACATATCTGTTCTCTCGTGTAGGAGCCTGCCTGCAGGCGACCCCCGTCGCGCGCAGGCGCGCTCCTACTTCAATCCGTCGAGGATCTCGTCGACCTTCTCGGGCGTCAGGTGCTCGTGGTAGTGGCCGTCCACCTGCATGATCGGCGCATGGCAGCACGCAGCCAGGCACTCCTCTTCCTTTTTCAGAAACACCCGCCCATCGGGCGTCGATTCGCCCAGCTTCACGCCCAGCTTATGCTCGCAGTGCGCCACGATGCCGTCGGCGCCATTCAACCAGCACGAGATGTTGGTGCACACCGACACCTCGTGGCGGCCGACCGGCTGGGTGTTGAGCATCGAGTAGAACGACGCGACCTCATAGGCCCACACCGGCTTGATGTCGAGGTACTTGGCCACCGCCGTGGTCAGCTCGTCGGTCAGGTAGCCCTGGTTCTGCTCCTGCGCGGCGATCAGCGCCTGGATCACGGCGGAGCGCTTGCGGTCCGGCGGAAACTTGGCGACCCAATGGTCGATGCGCGCGCGCGTGGCGTCCGTCAGCGCGACCAACGGGTCGACGTCCTTGGCCTTTTCGTAGTTGTTGGTGGCTTTCATGACCGCCCCTCCGCGGGAAGGAAAACCGGGGTCAGAGTGCACTTTCGTGCACAGAACCACGCCGCCCGTCGCGATACACCACAAAAATGCACTCTGACCCCGGTTTTCACGGTTTTCATCGATCGACTTCCCCGAACACCAAGTCGTAGGTGCCGATCATCGCGACCACGTCGGGCAGCATGTGGCCCTTGGTGGTTTCGTTGATCGACGACAGGTGGGCAAACCCCGGCGCGCGCAGGTGCACGCGGAACGGTTTGTTGGCGCCGTCGGAAACCAGGTAGCAGCCGAACTCGCCCTTGGGCGCCTCGACCGCGGCGTAGGTTTCCCCGGCGGGCACGCTGTAGCCTTCCGTGAACAGCTTGAACCAATGGATCAGCGCCTCCATCGATTCCTTCATGTCTTCGCGCTTGGGTGGCGCGACCTTGTAGTTGTCTACCATCACCGGACCGGGATGCTTCTTCAGCCAGTCCACGCACTGGCGGATGATCAATGCCGACTGGCGCATCTCGGCCATGCGCACCAGGTAGCGGTCGTAGCAATCACCGTGGGTGCCAACCGGGATGTCGAAATCGACTTCCGCGTATTTGGCGTACGGCTGCTTCTTGCGCAGGTCCCACTCGATGCCGGAAGCGCGCAGCATCGGGCCCGACATGCCCAGCGCCATCGCCTGTTCCGGACTGACGATGCCGATGTCGACGGTGCGCTGCTTCCAGATGCGGTTTTCCGTCAGCAGTTCTTCGTATTCGTCGACCTTGTGCTGGAAGTCTTCCGAGAACGCATCCAGGAAATCCAGCAGCGAACCCTCGCGCCACGCGTTCATGCGCGCCAGGTCCTTGCCCTTGTGCCAAGGCGATTCCTTGTACTGGATCATCTTGCCGGGCAGGTCGCGGTACACGCCGCCGGGCCGGTAGTAGGTGGCGTGCATGCGCGTGCCCGATACGCATTCGTACGCATCCATCAGTTCCTCGCGTTCGCGGAACGCGTACAGGAACACCGCCATCGCGCCCAGGTCGAGCGCATTGGAGCCGATCCACATCAAATGGTTGAGGATGCGCGTGACCTCGTCGAACAGGGTGCGGATCCACTGCGCGCGCTCGGGCGCCTCCACCCCGATCAACTGCTCGATCGCACGCACGTAGGCGTGCTCGTTGCACATCATCGACACGTAGTCCAGCCGGTCCATGTAGCCGATCGAATGGTTGAACGGCTTGGACTCGGCCAGCTTCTCGGTGCCGCGGTGCAGCAGCCCGATGTGCGGGTCGATGCGGATGATGGTTTCGCCCTCCATCTCCATCACCAGGCGCAGCACGCCGTGCGCGGCCGGGTGCTGCGGGCCGAAGTTCATGGTGTAGCTGCGGATTTCGCCGGCTTGGTCTTGGTCGGCCATTTCAGTTGTCCTTCCAGTCGTCGGCGGCTTCGGATTGGGCCGATTGCCAGCGCGAATCCTCGCGCACCACGCGCGCGACGGTCAGGCGCGACGTCACCGAGGTGACGGGCTCGTACACCACACGCCTGGCCTCGGGGTCGTAGCGCACCTCGACATTGCCGATCAGCGGGAAATCCTTGCGGAACGGGTGCCCCACGAAGCCATAGTCGGTCAGCAGGCGACGCAGGTCGGGATGGCCCTCGAACACGATGCCGAACAGGTCGAACGCTTCGCGCTCGTACCAGTCGGCCGACGGCCAGACACCGGTGAGCGTCGGGACGACCGGCAGCGCGTCCTCCGGCGCGAAACAGCGCACGCGCAGGCGCACGTTGTGCTCGAACGACAACAGGTGCACGGTCGCGGCAAAGCGGCGCAGGAACTGCGGATGCAGCGGGCGGTTGCCCCAGTCGAAACGGCCGGGCGCCGTGGTGCCCGTGACGCCGCGCCCGAAACCCTGCGAGGTCGCGGTATCGGACTGCGGGATCTCGGCCTCGCCGAACCCCAGGAAGTCCACGCCGCACAGGTCGGTCAGTTGCTCGAAATGAAAATCGGGTTCGTCGCGCAGCGCCGTGCACACCTTCACCAGATTGCCTGCGGTGACTTCGAGCGTCGCCTGTGCGTGGGTCACGCGGACGTTGCCGATGGCATCGCCGAAATGCGAACGCAGCAGGTCGGCCAGTTGTTCGGGGGTGGTCTGGCTCATGGCGTCAACGCGCGATCGAGTTGGTGCGGCGGATCTTTTTCTGCAACTGCAGAATCCCGTAAACCAGCGCCTCGGCGGTCGGCGGACAACCCGGCACGTAGATGTCGACCGGCACGATGCGGTCGCAGCCACGCACCACTGCATACGAATAGTGGTAGTAGCCGCCGCCGTTGGCGCACGACCCCATCGAGATCACCCATTTGGGTTCGGGCATCTGGTCGTAGACCTTGCGCAGCGCCGGCGCCATCTTGTTGACCAGCGTGCCGGCGACGATCATCACGTCGCTCTGGCGCGGGCTGGGGCGGAAAATCACGCCGTAACGGTCGAGGTCCAGGCGCGATGCGCCTGCGTGCATCATCTCCACTGCGCAGCACGCCAGCCCGAACGTCATCGGCCACATCGAACCGGTGCGCGCCCAGTTGAACAGCGCGTCCACCGTGGTGACGCCGAAGCCACGCTGCATCACCGGATTGTCGGCTTCCGGGCGCAGGATGTCGTCCACCTTCCCGATCGGAACCGGGTTGTGCATCGACTTGTCGATGGTTTGAAAGAGTCCCATACGGTTCAGGCCTCAACGGAATTCAGGGACATCGGCACAGGGATGTGCCGACGCGTGGGCGCGCAGGCGCCCGCAGCGGCAAACGTGACGCGGCTTGGCCGCGGCCGTTTGCGTGCAAACCGCGGCAGGCGGCCCGGTTTTGCACACTGAGTGGTCAGTCCCATTCGAGCGCCCCTTTCTTCCACACGTAGATGTAGCCCACGACCAGCAGCAGCAGGAACGTGAACATTTCGATCAGCGCGATGATGCCGATCTTCGAGAACACCGTCGCCCACGGAAACAGGAACGCGATTTCCAGGTCGAACAGGATGAACAGGATCGCGATGAGGTAATAGCGCACGTCGAACTTCGTGCGCGTGCCTTCGAACGCCTCGAACCCGCATTCGTACGGCGAATACTTTTCAGCGCTGGGGCGGCGCGGCCCGGCCAGCCAGCCAAGTACGATCAGGGCAACGCCGATACCACCGGCGACGATGAGGAACAACAGGATTGGCCAGTAACCAGTGAGCATGCCGTCGGGTCCGCTTGAGCCTTGCAATTTTCGCATGCACCGGCGCGAGTGGCAATGCGCACGCGCTTTTTCATCAAGACAGTGGCCGGCCACCCACGGACGTGACGGCCGCGTCAAGATCGGCCTGCAACGCCAGCGTGCGAGCCAGCGCCGCCACCACGCGCTGGTAATGCTCGATGTCATCGAACGTCAGTTGCCGTCCCTTGCGGTCCTTCAACCACTTTTCGGCCACGCGGTAACCGCCGATATGCGTGTCCCGCACCGCTTCCGGCACGCCGTCGAAATACTGCGCGGGGTTGATCCGGACGCGGCCCGTGTTTTTCCCTTCCCCCTCCGGGGGAAGGTGGTGCGCAGCGCCGGATGAGGGTTCGGCCCCACGCGAGGTCGATGCCTTGCGCGTATTCGTACCCTCACCCCCAACCCCTCTCCCGCCGGGAGAGGGGAGCGTGAATCACACCTTCACCACCTCGTTGCTGCCCGCGACCGGGTAGCCGGTGATGCGCGGCAACGTCTGTTGCATGGTGTGCAGCGCGATCAGCTCGTGGTCGATCGCGATGAATTTCGCGAACCGTTCCCGATTCGTGGTCAACGGCACGCGCGGGAAATCGCGCTTCAGGAAATCGCCGTAGCGGCGGCGGTACGACGGCGCGTACAGGACGGCGTGGATGCAGGTCAACATGTCCTCGGACGTCGGCGCCACACCCATCACCTGCGTCAGCGTCGCGACGAACCGGACGCGAGGCCCGCAATCTTCCTGTGTGTCGCGGTACCCGGCAAATCGAATGCCGCGCTTTGGCGGCTCAAGCCGGCGTCGGCGCAACAAAAACCCCGCCGAAGCGGGGTTGAATATAGTCGGAAAAACCTGGTGCCCAAGAGGGGAC
>JAICHS010000035.1 GCA_025924775.1 Rhodanobacteraceae bacterium | reverse complement strand
TGGTGCCGAAGGAGGGACTCGAACCCTCACGCTTTTAAGGGCGGGGGATTTTGAGTCCCCTGCGTCTACCGATTCCGCCACTTCGGCCAGCCGCGTAGTATGCGGGAACCGCGACGCGGCGGCTAGGGGGCGACGGCTTCCGGCACATCCAGCGTCAGCGCGTGCTCGTGGCGCAGGTACCAGTCGTCGTGTTCCGGTTCGAACACGCTGCAGCGGGTCATTTCGTCCTGGTAGACGTGCACGCTGATCGCGAGGTCGTCGGCGCTGGCGTTGCAGATGGTGTGGTGTTCGTGCGGCGGAATCAGGCTACCCGCGGAACCGGCGCCGGCCTGGATGACGCCGGCGGGGATGAAGCGGTAGCGATCGCCCTGATGCTCACGCAGTTCGTACTGCACCACCTCCAGCGCGCCCTGCCACACGCCTTCGACGCACCACATGCCGGAATGGTCGTGGACGGGCGTGCCCTGGCCGGGGCTCCAGGTCATCGCGATGACGCAGTAGCCGTGCTCGGGGCTCCGATACAGTTCCCGGCGTGCGTAGTGTTCGGCGCAGCCCGCGTACACGCAGTCGGGCAGGCGCACTTCACCTGAGTGGATTGCATCGCACAGCGCCGTGCGCAACGCGCGCATGGCCGTGACGGTATCGCTTGACGTGACCGCGGCATCGAAAGCATGGATCAATTGGTCGCGGCCCGGAAAGATCATGCTCATGGCATAAGCATATAACGGCTTGGCATTTGCTTGGCAAGCCAATGCCCGGATCCGGGTTGGATGCGCCCGCACCGCCATCCGCGCTGCGATCCGGCATCGTTGCTACAGATCGCGCAGGAACGCCCCGATCGCGGCGCCGAAGCGGCCGGTATCGACCAGGAACGCGTCGTGGCCCTGCGGCGAATCCAGGCCCACGAAGGTGGTGTCGGTGCCGGTGGCGCGCAGGTCTTCGGCCAGCTGCTGCTGTTGCTCCAGCGGAAACAGGATGTCGGTTTCCACGCCGATTACCAGCGCGCGTTCCACTTGCATTTTCGACAACGCGTTGCGCACCGCGGTGGCGGGATCGGGCGCGCCGCCGTACTCGGCCAGGTCGAACCAGTCCGAGGCGCGCGACAGGTACAGGTAGCAGTTGGGATCGAACGAGCGCGTGAACCGGCGCGCGTGCGCGTTGAGGTAGGACTCGATCTGGAACTCGGCGCCGAAGGGATCTTCGCTGCGTTCGTCGGGCTCCAGCCGGATGCGCCCGAAGCGCCCGCGCCATTCCATCGCCGAACGGTAGGTGATCACGCCCAGCTTGCGCGCGATGTTCATGCCGGTTTCGGGGTAGTGCGCGTCGTCGTATTCGCCCTCGTTCCAGTTGGGGTCGAGGCGGATGGCTTCGCGCTGCAGGGAGCGGATCGCGATCGCGAAGGGCTGCGCGCGCGGCGCGGTGCACACGCTGATGTGCGCGCGCGTGAAGCCGGGGTGGCAGGCCAGGGCACCCAGCGCGGCCATGCCGCCCATCGAGCAGCCGACCAGTGCCGCCAGGCGTTCGATGCCCAGTCCCCGCGCCAGCGCGTGGCTGGCGTTGCCCACGTCTTCCAGCGACAGGTCGGGAAAGGCCAGCCGCCAGGGTGCGCCTGTAGCGGGGTTGATCGACGCGGGTCCGCTGGAGCCCTTGCAGCTGCCCAGCGAGTTGGCACAGATGACGTACCAGCGGCGGGTGTCGATGGCCTTGCCTGGCCCCACGATGTCTTCCCACCAGCCCGGCGAATCGTCGCCGGCGTTGCGCGCGGCGTGCGCGCTCGGCGACAGTCCGGTCATGATCAACACCGCGTTGTCGCGCGCAGCGTTCAGGCTGCCCCAGGTTTCGTAGGCAAGCCGCGCGTCACGCAACTCGCCGCCGCGCTTCATCGCAAACGGCGAGGGCAGGTCGAAGTATTGGCGGGCGTCGGCCATGGTGGTCCTTCAGGCGGTTGATCTCGCAAGCCTAGCGAGCGGTGGCGATGGGGCCAAGGGCGCGCCGGCGCAACTGCAGCCCCCCGGATGCGGGTCGCGGCGGCTCGGAGTATCCCCTGAGCGGCTCGCTTCGGGGGAAAGGGCGTTCCAGGCGCGCGTTGCACACTTCCCGCGTTCCGAATCCCGAGTCCGACCTCAATCCACCCGATCGATGGTCACCGTGACCGGCGAGTGCGAATCGGTGGCCACTTCCAGCGGCGTCGATTGCAGGTCGCCCGCGTGCGGCATCGCTTCGCCGCTGGCGCTGATGCGCGCGACCACCTTCACCTTGCGGAACTGCGACAGCCGCGCGGACGGCGACATGGCCTGCGCGTCGGTCAGCGTGACGGTGGCCGGGAAGCGCACCTTGTCGAGCTTGGCCACGGCCAGTGGCATCGGCGGTCCGTCGACCGCCTGCGCGAACACGAACAGGGTGTCGTCCGGGTGCATGCGGTCCAGCAACTGGTCGGCGATGGTCACCTTGACCCGGATCGCGACGTCGTCGGCGTTGGCCGCGGGCGCAAGCGGCGTGGCGCCGCTGCTGGACGCATTCGCGCTGCCGCCGCCAGCACGTTGTTGGGCCTCGGCCAGTTCCTGTTGCACGGTTTGCGCAACCTTGGAACCGGGCTGCAGCAACGGCAGCAGGGTTTTCCATTGCTTCGCGGCGTCGGCGTATTGCTGGCGCTGGAAATCGCTGATGCCCAGCAGCCACAGTGCACGCTGGTGGGTCGGCTCGATCTGGAGCGCGTGTTGCAGTTTGGCGCGCGCCGTATCGTCGATCGCATGGCCGGGATGGGTTGCGGCGGTGGCTTCCACCCACGCCACCAGTGCATCCGGGTCGTTCGGTTTCAGCTTCAGCAGGTGGTTGAGTGCATCCAGCGCCGGCTGCGGCTGGTTGAGCGCCGAATACGCCTGCGCCAGCAGCGCCCAGCCCTGGGCGTCGTCCGGCTTGCGCTGCAGGCTGTCGTGCAGTTGCTGCACGGCCTCGGCGAGCGTCGCCTGGTTGGCGGCCGGTGGGGGCTGCAGGGCTTGCGGCGTGCCGATCAGCAGGTACGCGCCCAGCACCACAGGGGGCATCGCCAGTGCCAACGCCAGCGCCAGCACGAACGGCGCGCGTGGCCGGCCGGAGCGGCGCGCGCTGCGCAACAGCGGCACCAAGGCGCAGGCCAAGGCCACCACCACCATGATGGCGGCGATCACGAGAAAGCGGGTGGTCACCAGTCGTCTCCGGGTTCTTCAGCAATGGTGCTGGCCGGGCGGGTGCGCCGGCGCAGCAGCACGATCACCACGATCACGCCGGCCAGCGCGATGGCTGGCGTGCCGAACCACAGCGCGAGCGTGGCAGGCGCCAGCGGCGGGTCGTACAGGATGAACGTGGAATAGCGCGCGACCAGCCAATCCTTGATTTCCCGGTCGCTCTTGCCCTGCTGCATCATGTCGAAAATCTGCCGCCGCAGCTGCTTGGCGAAGTCGGCGTTGGACGCCAGCAGGCTTTCGTCCTGGCAGACCATACAGCGCAATTCGCGCGTCAGGTGCTGGAAGCGGTCGCGCTGGGCGGTGTTCTGGAACGGCAGCGGGTCGATCGCGAACGCGTTGACGCTGAGCGTCAGGGCGAACGCGAGCAGAGCCAGCGCAAGCAGACGCTTCACGTGCCCTCCTGTGCGAGCGCGTGGATTTTCGGCTCCAGGTCCTTGGCAATCACTTCGGGGGTCAGCGGCCCGATGTGCTTGTAGCGGATGATGCCCTTGGCGTCGATCAGGTAGGTTTCCGGCGCGCCGTAGACGCCGAAGTTGATGGCGGTGTCGCCCGACTGATCGGTGATGACCTCGTGGTACGGATCGCCGTGGCGCTGCAGCCACGCGCGTGCGTCTTGCGGCGCGTCCTTGTAGTCGTAGCCGATCAACGGGATGCCAAACTTGTCGCGGTACGCCATCAGCACCGGATGCTCGTCACCGCAGGCGAAGCACCAGCTGGCAAACACGTTGATGAGATAGGGCTTGCCCAGCATGTCCGCCTTGGTGACGAATTGCGTGGGGTTTTCCAGCCGCGGCAAGCGGAACGCGGGCGCGGGCTTGTCGATCAGCGGGCTGGGCACGAAGCGCGCGTCGTGGGTCTGGTTCCACACCAGCCCGATCACGAAAAACACCACCAGCGCCGCGAAGATCGCCAGCGGCACGAAGCGGCCGCCGGGCCGGCGTGCGACCTCGTTCACGCTTCACCTTCCGCCAGCTTGCGCGGCAATTCGGGTTTGGGTTCGGCGCGTGCCGTCTCCGGTTCCACCGCGCGCTTCAGCCGGAAGCGCTTGTCCAGGACGACCGCGAAGCCGCCCAGCATCATCAGCACGCCGCCGCCCCAGATCCAGCGCACGAACGGTTTGTTGTACACCCGCAACGACCATGCACCATCGCCGATCGGATCGCCCAGCGACACGTACAGGTCGCGGAATACGCCGGCCTGGATCGCGGCTTCGGTTTGTACCTGGCCCCCTGAATAGGTGCGCTTTTGCGGGTGCAGGGTGACCACCTGCCTGCCGTTGCGCGTGATCACCACGGTGCCTTGCTGCGCCTGGTAATTCGGGCCCTGTGTCTCGGTGACGCCGTTGAAGTGGAAATCGTAGGAACCTACCGCGACGTTGCCGCCGGAACGCATGCTGACGTCCTGCTCCACGCTCATCGAGCGCGTCAGGATGGCGCCCGCGATGAACACGCCGATGCCGAAGTGCGCCAGCATCATGCCCAGCATCTCGAACGGATACTTGTGGCCGCGCGGTGCCTCGCGCCAGCGCTTGATGGCGAACAGCACCACGCCGGCCATCACCCACGTCGCGGCACTGACGCCCAGCAGCTGGTACCAGCCGCGGGCCCCCAGCGCGAACGCGACGATGCCGGCGATGACCACCAGCGCAACGATGCGAATCAGCGCGCGGCGCCAGACTTTCAAGTCGGCCTTGCCCCAGCGCGACAGCGGCCCGAACGGCAGCGCCAGCACCAGCGGCGTCATCAGGATCAAGAACAACGGCCCGAAGTAGGGCGGTCCGACCGAGATGCGCCCGATGTTGAGCGCCTCGCCGACCAACGGATACAGCGTGCCCAGCAGCACCATCGCGCAGGCGACCGTGAGCATGAGGTTGCCGATCACCATCATGGTTTCGCGCGAGGCCAGTGCGAACGTCTTGCCGCCGGACACCTTGGGGGCGCGCAGCGCGTACAGCAGCAGCGAGCCGCCGACCACCACGGCCAGGTAAACCAGGATGAAGATGCCGCGCGACGGTGCGAACGCGAACGCGTGCACGCTGGTCAGCAAACCCGAGCGCACCAGGAAGGTGCCCAGCAGCGAGAACGCGAACGCGAAGATCGACAGCAGCAATGTCCACGCGCGCAGGCCGTCACGCTTGTCGGTGATCGCTTGCGCGTGGATCAGTGCCGCGCCGATCAGCCACGGCATGAACGAGGCGTTCTCGACCGGATCCCAGAACCACCAACCGCCCCAGCCGAGCTCGTAGTACGCCCAAGCGCTGCCGGCGACGATGCCGACGGTCAAAAAGCCCCACGCGGCGTTGGTCCATGGACGCGACCAGCGCACCCAGGTGGATTTCAGTTCACCGCCCAGCAGCGCGGCGATCGCGAATGCGAATGCCACGCTGAAACCGACGTAGCCCATGTACAGCAGCGGCGGATGGAACACGAGGCCGGGATCCTGCAACACCGGGTTCAGGTCCGCCCCATTCACCGGCGCCGGCAGCAGCCGCAGGAACGGGTTGGACGTCGTGATCATGTACAGCAGGAAGCCGAAGGCGACAAAGCCAAGCACGCCGATCACGCGCGAGAAAAATGCCTGCGGCAGCTTGCCGCCGAGCGCCACCAGCGCCAGCGTCCAGCTGTTGAGGATCAGCATCCACAGCAACAACGAGCCCTCGTGCGCGCCCCAGACCGCCGAGAGCTTGTAGAACCACGGCAGCGCGAGGTTGGAGTTCTGCGCGACGTAGGCCACCGAGAAATCGTTGGTCCAGAACGCCCACATCAATATGCCGAACGCCAGCGCCACGAACACGAACTGGCCGATTGCCAGGGTCGACGCGGTGGCCATCAGCGGCTTGCTGCCACGCCACGCGCCGATGATCGGCAGCACGCACTGCAGCGCCGCAAGCACCACTGCGAGGATCAGCGCGACCTGGCCGAGTTCGGGATTCATGGCGCACCTCCATGGCCGGCGTCACGCGGAATGCGGTTTTCCTGCTTGGCCTTGGCGATGGCCTGCGCGACCTGCGGCGGCATGTAGGTGGAATCGTGCTTGGCCAGCACCTGGGTCGCCACGAACGTGCCGTGTTCCATCCTGCCGGTGGTGATGGTGCTTTGGCCGGTGCGGAACAAGTCGGGCAGGATGCCGGTGTAGGTCACCGGGATACTCTGGAAGCGGTCGGTGATCACGAAATCGGTGGTCAGCGTGCCGGATACCCGGTGGATGCTGCCTTCCGCGACGATGCCGCCGAGCCGGAACGGATGGCCGTCCGGCGCCTTGCCGGCATCCACTTCGCTCGGCGAGAACAGGTAGGTCATGTTCCGCTGCAGCGCGAATACCGACAGGCCGGTCGCGACCGCGACCGCGCCCAGGATCAGCAGCGCGATGATCAGCCGCCGTTTGCGAACCGGATTCATGGTGTCGAAACCTCCGCGCGCCCGGCGCGCGCAGTGCGGGTGCGCTCGCGCGCGATGCGTCCGCGCAGTTCACGCGTCAGGTTGCGCCGACGCAGGCCCGGCGCGAACCAGTCCCACGCCAGCACGATGAAGAACACCGCGTAGGCGGGCCACACGTAGGCGGCATAACCGCCCATTGCCAGCCACTGCATCATGGCGCAGCCTCCGAAACCAGTTGCCGCACCCATTGCTTGCCGCTTTCCAGCGACAGCAGGCCGGTGCGCGTGCGGCCCAGGATGCTCGCGAAGAAATACAGATGCGTCGCCAACGCCATCACCAGCAGCGGCCACAGCATCGCCGGCGCGATCGAGGAACGCGCGGGATCCAGGAAGTCGACTGTCGTGCCCTGGTGCAGCGTGTTCCACCACTGCACCGAATAGTGCACGATCGGCAGGTTGACGATGCCGACCAGCGCCAGCAGCGAGGCCGCGCGCGCGCCACGGCGGCGATCCTCGAAGGCGTTGTACAGCCCGATCACGCCAAAATACAGGAACAGCAGCACCAATTCGGATGTCAGCCGCGCATCCCAGGTCCACCAGGTGCCCCACATCGGTTTGCCCCACAGCGAACCCGTCAGCAGCGTGACCAGGGTGAACGCGGCGCCGACGGGCGCGCATTCCATCGCCACGATTTCGGCCAGCTTGATGCGCCACACCAGTGCGACCAGTCCGGCCACCGCCATGCTGACGTAGATGAACAGGCTCATCCACGCGCTCGGGACGTGAATGAAGATGATCCGGTAGGCGTCGCCCTGCTGGTAATCCGGTGGCGCCAGTACCAGTCCGCCGTACAGGCCAGCCACGGCTGCCAGCAACGCCGCGGCCATCAGCCACGGGCGCCAGGCGCCGGCGAAGCGGTAGAAGTTCGGTGGCGAGCCGAGCCAGTGAACCCAATGCGGGAGATAGGAACGGGACATGTCACGCTTCAACCGCGATCCGCAGGGCCGCCGCGCATGCGAGCGGCGCCAGCACGATCGCCAATACCAAGGCTGCCGCAAGCCACACCAGCGGGGCGAGGTACGGCATGCCGGATTGCGCCGCGGCAACCGCGCCGGCGGCGAAAATCACCACCGGCACGGCCAGTGGCAGCAGCATCAAGGCCAGCAGGATACCAGAGCGGCGCGCACCAGCCGTCAAGGCCGACAGCACCGCGCCCAGCAGCACCAACAGCGAGGTGGCCAGCAGCAGCGCCAGCATCAGGACCGGCAACACGTTCATGGGCAGGTTCAGGAGGGCGCCCAACAGCGGCATCACGACAATCAAGGGTAGAACCGTGGTCAACCAGTGCGCGATGACACGGGTCAATGCCAGCAGCGCCAACGGTTGCGGCGCCAGCAGCCACTGTTCCAGGCTGCCGTCCTCGAGGTCGGCGCGAAACATCGATTCCAGCGCCGGCAGCATCGCCAGCACCACGATCACCAAGAGCACGCCACCGGCGATGCGGCCCAGCAACACCGGGTCCGGCCCCAGCGCGAACGGAAACAGCGCCGTCACGATCACCGCGTACAACAGCGGCAGGAACAGTTCGCCGCGCCGCCGCCAGGCCAGCGTGAAATCGCGACGCAGCAGGGCCGTGCAGGCGGTGCCGGCATGCGCGTCGATGGCCACCCGGTACCCAGCCATGCCGGCTGAACGTGTTGGTTGGGGTGACGCAGGAACATCCACGGAGGTCATTGCGCCCATTGTATTGGGTCGGCGTCCGGGTGCGCCCGAGCGGCCCGCACCGCGTGCACGGTCGGCCTTGGTGGTCGTGTTGGCGCCGGCGGTCGATGCCCATGTGGTGTTGGGTGTCGCCACCTTGCAGTTTGTTACACGGCGGACCCGCGTAACGCGCCGGCGCTTCGCTGCATCCAATCATTCGAACCGATAGACCGCACGCGCGGTAGCGCGCTTCCTGGCGGGTGCGGCGGTGGGTCCATCGCAAACGGAGGCAGGGCAATGAAGACGAAAGGCAGGTTGGGTAGGCAGTGGATGCTCGCTGCCGGAATCGCGTGCACGGTGTTGCTGCCGGTGTCGCACGCTGCGGAACCGGCCACACAGACATTCAATGTGTACGGGCACGCGCAGCTGTTCGAGGGCGCGCAGCGCATCACGACGCCGTTCATGGGCACCCTCACAGTGGATCCGCAGTACGTCGATCCGACCTTCGGGATCGTGGGCCGGGTGCAGTCGATAAGCCTGCGCTTTCTGGTGCTTTCGGATATCGGCGCGTTCGACCGGATCATTGCGCAGGGACCCGAGATCAGCGGGTTGACTCCACTCAAGTATGACGTCACGGCCGTGAATGCCGCAGGCGAGCAGGTGCAGTTCCAATTCAGCACCGTGCAGTCGCCCGTGCGGTTCCCCGGCATGGGGACGCCCATGGGATCGCTTGTCAACTTCAGTCGCGGCGTGATTCTGGAGGGCGCGACGGGCCCCATCGCGATGAATGGTGGCGCGGTTTACCTGCAGGGCTTCCACGGCCAAGTGTGGCGTCAGTAGCCGGGCCTGGCCCGGCAAGGTCAAATACTTCGGGAGGGTACGGCAATGCAACAGCGGATCAAGGTACTTTCGATAATGGTCGCCGGTGGCTTGTCGCTGGCGGTGGCGTCGGGTGGCGTTCTGTACGCGGCCACCGGCGGAAGCGGCGGGTCCGAGCCGGTCGCGCAGGCGCCACGGGGGGCGCAGGCGCCGCTGCTGAAGCAAGGGCAATGGGTGTTTCGCTATGACACCTTCGGGGACGAGATCAAGTGGACGGACACCTTGCACCTGAACCATGTCATCCAGAGCGCGGTAAGCCCCGCAACTGCGTTGAGCGTGGGACTCAAGGTTGACGTCGACGCGCTCCCCGACAGCGTGAAGCAAGGCATCGCGAATGGCTCCATCGACCTCAACAATCCGCAGACGACGCTCGCGCTCATCAAGCTCAACGCGGTGGTTGGCATCCAGGGCACGGTGGACACCAACCCGGATGGCAGCATGACGCTCGCACGCGTTGGCACGACCTGCGCCCTGTGCCATTCAACCGTGGACAATTCGTTCGCGGCCGGCATCGGGCACCGCCTCGATGGCTGGCCCAACCGCGACCTCAATCCGGGCGCAATCATTGCGTTGTCGCCTGCGGTCACCACGGCCCAGAAGGCCCAGCTGAATTCCTGGGGGCCCGGCAAATACGATCCGCGTTGGAACTTCGATGGCCTGAGCGACCCGGCAGTGATCCCGCCTGCCTATGGCCTTGCCGGTATCCACTGCGTGGTGTTCACCTGCGATGGCCCGAACCTGTCGTACTGGAATCGCTACGTCGCGGTGACGCAGATGGGTGGGCAAGGCGTATTTGCCGATCCGCGCGTCGAGACGCAGCTCGACCCCGCAACGCCGGGGCTCGCGCCGGGCTGGCATCCGGGCGCATTCATGGTCAATGGCACGCAGGACCTCGTTAGCGGCGCCCTGCGTTCACTGCAGGCCTATCAGCTGTCGATCAAGGCGGCGCCACCACCCGCGGGCAGCTTTGACGTCGCCGCGGCGCGACGTGGCAGTGCGGTGTTCCGGCAGGATTGCGCCAGCTGCCACAGTGGTCCCAGCTTCACCGATGCCAATTTCCGTTTGCATCCACCAGAGGCTACCGCGGCGAAGGACAAGCTCTATGTCTATCGCTCGGCCACGGGCATGTGGCGCACGAGCCCGCTGCGCGGGATCTGGCAGCATCCGCCGTACTTCCACGACGGCTCCGCGAAGACGCTGGCTGACGTCGTTGATGCCTACGACGCGAAGCTGCGCCTCAACCTTGCGCCACAGCAAAAGAGTGACCTCGTGGAATACCTGAAGTCGTTGTAGTCAGCCGTGGGAGGGCGCTGCCGGCGTTGCCGTCGGCAGCGCCGCATCAGGGGTCGAGGCGGGAGAAAACGCGGGCGATGAGCTCGTCGCACTCGTGGCAGCCGAACTCATACAGGTCGCGCTGTACCGATTCGGCGAGCTCAGCGAGGCTCTTGCGCAGCGTGCAGCGGGCGCGGAAATAGCGGATGCGGGTGGCCTCGGCCGAAATGCCGAGGTGTTCGGCGGTTTCCCGCACGCTCATCTCCTCGACAGCCCGCAGCACGAATACCACACGCAGGTTGTCGGGTAGCGCATCGACGCGGCGTTGGAGCAGCGCGCGCATCTCGGCCCGCGCTGCGGCCGCCTCCGGTTGCGGTTGTGTGTCAGGCACCGAGCGCGTCGCGTCCATGTCGGATTCCATGCTTACCATGGGCGCGATCCGTTGCCGGCGGTGTTCGGTGCGCTGTCGCCCCATGCATTCATTCAGTACGATTCGCGTGAGCCAGGTCGCCATTTGTGCGTCACCGCGGAACTCGCCGAGGGCACGATACGCCGCGAGGTAGGCATCCTGCACGGCATCCTTCGCCTCGGTGTGGTTGCCCAGCACGGCGCGCGCCACGCGGAACAGCCGTTGGTTGTAGCGCCGCATGATCACTGCGAACGCCGCACGGTCGCCCGCGAGCACACGGTGGACCAGTTCCGTGTCGGCCGTCGCGACCGCGGCAGGGTCGGGCTTGAGAGGTGCGATAAGCGCGCTCATGCCCCGCATGTTCGCGGTTTTTCGGCTTGCCACAGCCTCGGCATGTGCAATGGCCGCGGGATCCGGCGGCACCGCGCGGGACGACGGCGTTACGCGTGTGCCCGCAACCGGATCCGGCGCGCCCCGCCTGCCGCGAATTCGACCGCGCCGTGGCTGGTCACCAACGCCCCGCCACCGCGCGCGCAGTGTTCCCTGATCAGCGCGTTGACGAGGTCGATACCGTGGCGATCGAGGTTGGCGTAGGGCTCATCCAGCAGCCAGATGTCACCCGGCAGCAGCACTAGCCGCGCCAGGCCGACGCGCTTTTTTTGGCCCGCGGACAGTGTTGCCAGCGGCTCGTCCAGCCAGGCCTCGATGCCCACCCGTTGCATGGCCGTGAACGGGCTGGCGCCTTCGCGCATGCCGTACAGCCCGGCCATGAACGCAAGGTTTTCGCGCGCGCTCAGCGCCGCGTGCATGCCGATGCGGTGGCCCAGCCACAACACGCGCCCGTTGCGCGCATCGCGCGAAGCCGGATGCCCCGAGAAGAATATTTCGCCGTCGCCCGGCGGCAGCATGCCCGCCAGCACACGCAACAGGGTGGTCTTGCCCGAGCCGTTGTCGCCTTCGACCAGCAACGTCTCGCCGCGGCCCAGGCTGAAATCCAGCGGTCCGAACACGGGCTCGTCGTTGCGCGAAAACGCGAGCCGGTGCGCCGACAACAGTGGCGCGGCAGGGGCGGGAGGGGCAGGCATGGCGTGCGACGTATTGTCGCGGCGTGGGCGGACACTGTCCACGTAGATGTGGCGCGTTGGCGTGAGCCGCCGGGACCTGCTGCGCTGCGGCATCCGACAATCCGCCGGCGCGCGCGGCGGTTCTCCAGGCTTGCCCGGATACGCGGCTTGGGAAGAGCTTTACTCGGCATCCCGGATTACTCGCGCCATCCACGGCGCGCGCGTTTGCGATCCTGCAAACCGCAGTCCGGCGTGCGCCGGAATGACGGAGGGGGATTGACCAACCCCTCTAGATCAACTCGTGCAACTCCGCCGGCCCCGATCCCTTGCCGCGCACCACGCCGAGCTGGCCAAAGCGGTGCGCCATCGCATCCAGTTGCGCCCAGGTCATGCCGGGTACGAACAGGCTGGGTTCGCGCCAGTTGCCGGCCCCGACGCCGATACCGCCGAAATAGCGCTGGCGGTTGGCCCTCAGCTCGTCGCGCAGGCGCCGTTGGCGCACTTTGTTACTGGCCAGTGGCAGGCGGACGCCGGCGGGATTCCACGCCGTGAGGTAGCCCCACGGGTCGTCGGCCCGCTGCAACCAGGCCAGCAGCACCGTTGGCAGCGGGTGGCCACACCAGATACTGGCGTAGCCGCCGTGCGGCAGGCGGACCCGATAGTCGGTTTCTGCCCATGCGCGCTGGATGGATTCGGGCAGCGCCACGGCGTCAGGCGTCCACCGGCAAGGCGGGCAGCTCACGGCGCGCGCGTGCGGCCGCGGCGTCGAGGTCGATGCCGGCGAGGCTGGCATGGCCGGCCAGGATTGATTCCATCAGTTTGGTCTGCGCACGTTCGCGCGCGACGCAGGTGGCGTAGGGAATCGAGGTGAAGCTGACCATCCGGTAGCGGGACATGAAGTGGGTCGGCACCCGCGCGGTCAGCGCGGCGGCAAGCTCCCGTTTGAGGACGTAGTGCGGATCGGCGACACTGTCGCGCATCTCGATGTAGTTGGCCAGCGACATCGCCGCGATGGCGTCGGTGTTGGGTTTGCGCCGCGCCTCGAATTCCGCGAACGCCGCAGCCGGAGCGCGCGGTTGCGCGGCCAGCAACGTTGCCAGTTCGCCCGCGTCCTCGAAGCCCGCGTTCATGCCCTGCCCGTGGAACGGGACCACCGCGTGCGCGGCATCGCCCAGCAAGACCGCGCGCCCGTCCAGGTGCCAGCGTTCGAGGTACAGCGTGGCCAGCTGACCCACCGGGTGCGCGTCCCAGTCGGTGTCGAAAGTCGGCATCAGCGCCAGCGCGTCGGCGAATTGCCGGGCGAAGAGTGCGCGGGCGGTGGATGCATCCGGCAGGGTCGCGAAACTTGGTGACGCGCCATCGGTGGGCAGGAACAAGGTGACCGTGAAGTTGCCATCGACGTTGGGCAACGCGATGCACATGTAGTTGCCACGTGGCCAGATGTGCAAGGCGTTCGGTTCGAGGGCGAAACGCGGGCCCTCATCACCGCAAGTTTCCCTCCCCCCGCTTGCGGGCGCTTTACTCCCTCCTCCGTTTACAGGGCCTTCACTCCTTCCCCCGCTTGCGGGGGAAGGTGCCCGCAGGGCGGATGGGGGGAACGCTTGCGAAAGACTCTCGGCCGTTCCTCCCACCCCAACCCTACCCCGTAAACGGGGGAGGGGGCGGGAAGGCCGCGAGCGGGGGGAGGCGGACAAAGCCGGAATCACGAGTTCCTTGTAACCATGCCCCAGCGGTTCGCTGCGTTCGCCGAGGTCGAGCGTGCGTGCCAGCGCCGCACGCACCGCGGAACCCGCACCATCGCAGCCCAGCAGCAGGCCCGCCGCGTGCGTGCGCTGCCCTCCGTCGGAGCCGGTCAGCGTGAGCGTGTTGTTCTTGAAGTCGACGTCCGCCAATGCCGCATCGAAGTGTAGAGCCGCACCGGCGCGTTCGGCGGCGTCCAGCAGCAGCAGGTTCAAACCGCCGCGCGATACCGAGTGGTCCACCTCGGCCGCGTTGATGCCATAGCGTTGCAGGTGGGTCGTGCCGTCCAGGGCGTGCACCATCCGGCCGGCCATCACCACCGATTGGTCCAGTACCCGATCCGCAAGGCCGGCCATCCGCAGGGGCCGCAAACCGCGCTCGACCAGCGACAGGTTGATCGAGCGGCCGCCCAGGAAACCGTGGTGGCGGGGGTCGGGCCGGCGTTCGAAAACCTCGACGGCGAACCC
>JAICHS010000034.1 GCA_025924775.1 Rhodanobacteraceae bacterium | reverse complement strand
TCCAGCAGGGTTTCCATCGCGTGCGCCAGATCGCCCACCTGCGAAACTCCGACCACCCGCGCGCCGCCCTTCAAGGTGTGCAGGTTGCGTTGCAGCCCGCGCACGGCTTCGGCATCGCCGGGGGTGCCGCGCAAGGTCACCAGCGCACCGTCGCTGGCATCCAGCAATTCGGTGCCCTCTTCGGTGAACAGCTCGGCCAGCTCGGGGTCGAGGCCCGGGATGTCGAGCACGCCATCCGGCTGTGGATCGGCCGGGAACGGCGGCAATGCCGTGGCCGCGATCTCCTTCTCGGCCCGCGCACGCGCAACCGCCAACCGCTCCCGCTCGGCCTGTTCGGCGGCGAGGCGCGCTTGCTCAGCCTGCTCGGCGGCGACACGCTCCCGCTCTGCTTGCTCGGCCGCTACCCGTTCCTGCTCGGCTTTCTCCGCCGCAGCGCGTGCCTGCTCCGCCTGCTCGACGGCAAGGCGCTCCCGCTCGGCCTGTTCGGCGGCGAGGCGCTCCCGTTCCGCTTGCTCGGCCGCCAGCCGTTCCTGTTCGGCCTTCTCCGCCGCGGCGCGTGCCTGCTGAGCCTGCTCAGCGGCAAGGCGTTCCTGCTCCGCCTGCTCAGCGGCGACACGCTCCTGTTCCGCTTGCTCGGCCGTCATCCGTTCCTGTGCGGCCTTCTCCGCCGCGGCACGTGCCTGCTCCGCCTGCTCAGCGGCAAGGCGTTCCTGCTCCGCCTGTTCGGCAGCAAGGCGCTCCCGTTCCGCTTGCTCGGTCGCCACGCGTTCCTGTTCGGCTTTCTCCGCCGCGGCACGCGCCTGCTCCGCCTGCTCAGCGGCAAGGCGTTCCTGCTCAGCCTGTTCGGCAGCAAGGCGCTCCCGTTCCGCTTGCTCGGTCGCCACGCGTTCCTGTTCGGCTTTCTCCGCCGCGGCACGTGCCTGTTCCGCCTGCTCAGCGGCAAGGCGTTCCTGTTCGGCCTTCTCTGCTGCAGCACGTGCCTGCTCCGCCTGCTCAGCGGCAAGACGTTCCTGTTCGGCCTTCGCGGCGGCCTCGCGTTCCGCGGCGAGCCGATCGGACGCCTCGCGCGCAGCCAGCGCCGTCGCATCGTCTTCGGTCGGCAACGCGGAAGCCGACTCCAGCCCGACGGCGGCCACCTCCGCCGCGGCGGCCGTGTCCGAACGCGGTTCCGATGCGGCCGCCTCGGCGCCGTGCCGCGGCCCACCCAACGGGGCAGCTTCCGGCCAGGCGTCGCGCAACGCCTCGATGCGTTCGGTCAGCGCCGTCACATCGGGCACGTCGGGCACCGGCGCGTCGAATTGCGCCATCACGTGCTCGGTCATCGCGGCAGCATCACGCAGGGTGTCGCAGCCCTCGCGATCGAGTGCTGCGTCGGCACTGCGCACGCGCCGCGTCCAGACTTCCAGCGGCGACAGCATCCCGGCCAGCGACGCGATGCCGACCATCGCGATCGCACCGTGCAGCGTGTGCACCGAACGCACCAGCGCATCATCGACCGGCACGTCGTGCGCGGCGTCGCGCGCGAGGTAGCCGCGCATGCCATCCAGATGCTGCCCGACCTCGGTGCGCAATACGTCCAGCAGGATCGGGTCGATCACCGGCAGCCCGGAATCCGGCGCGGTGATGATCGGATCGAGCTCGATCGGTGCCACGCTTGCGGCTGGCGGCTCCGATTCGGCCATGGGCACCCAGCGGCGCAGCGTGCGCGTGACCTTGCGGTAACCCTGCGCCAGATCCTCGATGCGCGCCGGCTGCCCCGCGGCCAGCTTGTCGGCCGTCTGCATGATCGCGTCGAGCGGCGGATCCAGCACTACGCTTTCGCCTTGCAACCCTGCGTGCAGCTTCGGCAGGGTTGCGGCCGCGGCGTCCACCAGCGCCTGCACGTTCGGGTCCGGCTTGATGGTCTGGTCGAGCACGCGGTTGAGCATGTTCTCGACTTTCCAGCTGAATTCGCCCAGCGCCACCGCACCCACCAGTCGCCCCGAGCCCTTGAGGGTGTGGAACGAACGGCGCACGTTCTTCAACGCATCCAGGTCATCGGGATTGGACTTCCACGCCGGCAGGTTGACGTTGATGTTGGCGATTTCCTCACCGACTTCCTCGACGAAAACCTCGCGGATTTCCTCATCGATGCCCGCGGCGTCCTGGAACGAGGTGTCCACCGGCGCACCTTCGCCGGCGACCGGCTCCAGCACCTCTTGCTCGACTTCGATCCACTTGCCCGGACCCACGCCCGGGACCACCGGCACCGCGGCAACCGGCGCGGCCGGCGCGGATTCCACCGGCTGCGCGACCTCGGCCAGCGCGGCCGGTGATACGGGTTCGACCGGGGCGGGGATTTTGGCCTCGGCGGTTTCGGCGGCGGCGACCGGCGCGGCCGCAACGGCGGGCGCGGCAACCGCCTCGGCGACGGGTGCGGCGGGTTCACGGCGCGCCGGCACCGGCCAGTAGTGCAGACGCTCCAGGCTGTGCTCGGCGGCATCCAGGATGCGGCTGTCGCTGGCGTTGGCGTCGTGTCCGATTTCGAGGTAGTACTCGACGCCCGCGACGGCGTCGGCAAGCTGGTCCATGGCCTCGACGGTGGGAACCGTGCGATCCACGATCAGTTCGTTGCCGACGTAGCGGTCGATGCCTTCCACCAGGGCCGCGGGCCGGTCGAGGTTGAGGATGCGCAGGGCGCCGCCAACTTCGGTCAGCAGCTTCGGCACTTCGGCCAGTTGCACGTGCGACCACGACGATTCGATGAACGCGGTGATGCGTTCCTTGACCTTGCCGAGGTTGGCGCCGGCCTCGTGCATCAGCGCGCGCATGATCTTGCGCGCCTCGCTGGAGGGCAGCGTCGCGTCCGCCTGGTCGTGCGCGCCAAGGTGCTCGATGTGCTCGTCCAGTGATGCATCCACGTACAACAACGCACTGGCGACATCCAGGATCGCCTCGGGGTGTGCCTCGCGCTCGCCGTCGATCATCGCGGTGATGGCGTGCCGTTGTTCGCCGATCATCTTCGCCGGCGCATCCAGCCCCAGCACGCCCAGCGTGTCACCCACGCGCTGCAGCACTTCCACCTGCGGCGAAAGCTGCTGCGGCTGGCGGTCTTCGCGGCGCAGGAAGATGTCCAGTCCTTCCTTCACCCGCAGCAGATCTTCGCGCACGGCCTTGGCCACGGTATCCAGCAGCGCGCGGTTGCGGCCGGACATCGCCGCGCGCGCGCGTTCCAGCTCCTGCGCGGTTGGCACCATCCGCGCCAGCGCGAAGCACTGCGAAATCGCCTCGCTGCGGCCCGGTCCGGGCGTCGCCTGCGCGACGTAATAAAGCAGCGTGCGGACGAGCTCGCGCGCATCCTCGTCGTCGCACACATCTTCGCCCTGGTCCTGCACGTGGCGGATGCTGCGATCGAGGTGGCCGAACTGTTGCCGCAGGCTGGCAAGATGGTGGTCCAGCCGACCCTGCTGCAGGGTTTCCAGCACGCCGCCCGCCACCCACCACAAGCGTCGCGCGGATTCGGCGTGGCACACCGCACGCAGCTCGTCCACGCAATCGCGCATGTCCGCAAAATTCGGCTGCTTGCCCTGGGTCCACGCCAGCAGCTGCACCTGGAAACGCGCGCGGATCTGGGTGACGCGCTGGCGCAGGTCGGCGAACGGATACGCCGCACGTGCGCCGGCCGCATCCGGCGGCAGCGGCCGATCGAGGTCGGGGTGGAACAACACGCTCTGGTCCACCGGCGGCTCGTCACGCGCGTCGCGCAATTCGTTGAGCAACGGCAACAGGACGATCGGGATGTCCTTGTGGCCGCTTTCGATGAGGTCGAGATAGTCGGGCAACTGCACCAGACCACGCATCAGCGCGCCCATGGCGTCGTCGCGATTGGTCACCCGTGCATCCAGCACCGCCTGCGCGAGATGTTCCATTTCCTGGTCAAGTTCGGCGGCGCCGTACAGCTCCACGATGCGCAGCGTACCCAGCACCTGGTGCAACAGGTCCACGCAACTGCGCATCGAAGCGCTGTCGGCGGCATTTTCCGCGAACGCCTCGAGCGCCTGGCGCGCCTCGGAAAGCAGCTCGTCGATCTGCGGCTTGACCCAACCCAGGGTGGAAAAGTCAAGGTGGTCCTCCAGCCGCATCGCCGCCTGCCGGTTGGCCCCGCCCGCCGGTGGCGCCCCAGCCATCGCGGACGCGCCCGCAGCCACGCCGGGAGCGCCGGTTGCCGTGGATACCATGTCGTCGCCCGCAGTCATGAGGATTCCCGCCGTCAAGCCGGCAACTTGAAGTCGGCCACCGAACGCCGCAACTCTTGCGCGAGCTGCGCAAGGTTGCCGATCGACTCGGCGGTCTGGTTGGCGCCGACCGAAGTCTGCGCGGTGATCTGCTGAATCGAACTCATCGTCGACGAGATGTTGGTGGCGGCCGCGGATTGCTGCTTCGCGGCGCTGGAGATGCCCTGAATCAATCCGGCGAGGTTGTTCGACACCTTTTCGATTTCGCCCAGCGCGGTGCCGGCGTCCTCGGCCAGGCGCGCACCGTTGACCACCTGCGTGGTGGTCTGCTCCATCGAGCTGACGGCTTCATTCGTATCGGTCTGAATGGTCTGCACCAGTGTTTCGATACGCTTGGTGGCGCCCGTCGCGCGTTCGGCCAGTCGTTGCACTTCATCCGCGACCACCGCGAACCCACGGCCCGCCTCACCCGCCGAAGCGGCCTGAATGGCCGCGTTCAATGCCAGAATGTTGGTCTGCTCGGCGATGTCGTTGATGAGCTCGACGATCGAGCCGATTTCCTGCGAGGACTCGCCGAGGCGCTTGATGCGCTTGGAGGTCTCCTGGATCTGCTCGCGGATCGAGTCCATGCCGCTGATCGTCTGGCGCACGATCTGCGCGCCGTTGGACGCGATCTGCACCGAGCGCTGGGCCACTTCCGCGGAGTCGGCGGAATTTTTCGACACCTGGTCGATGGACACCGCCATTTCGTTGATCTTGGACGAGGCGGAGGTGATCTGTTCGGCCTGCTGGTTGGCCGCGTCCGCGAGGTGCTTGGCGGTGGCCTGGGTTTCCTGGGCCGCCGAAGATACCCGCACCGCCGTCTCGTTGATGGTGGTGACGAGGGAGCGCAGCGCCTCGACCGCGAAGTTCACGGAGTCGGCGATCGCGCCGGTGATGTCCTCGGTGACGGTCGCCTTCACCGTCAAATCGCCTTCGGCGAGGGTGCCCATTTCATCCAGCAGCCGCATGATGGCCTGCTGGTTGCGTTCGTTGAGCTTGCGGCTTTCGGCGGAGCGTTTGCGCTCGGCACCGATGAAGCTGAAGGCCAGCGCCACGGCCAGCACCACCGCGACCACGGCACCCAGGAGGCCCCACCACACGTTCGGGAACGGACGCGTCTGCGGCAACTTGCCAAGGGCCGTGGACACGTTGTTGGCTTTCAGCAATATGTCCTGCGAGTCCACCGAGGCCTGGGTGGCGGCGGTCTTGACCGTCACCAGGGTCGGCGCGGCCGCGATCACCTTCTGCACCGGCGCCTCCAGCGCCGACCACGACTTCTGTACATCGCCCAGGATCCTCGCGGCTTCGCCCGAAGAACCATCCGAAAGCTGCTTCAGCGTGGCACCGTAGTTGGTGGAGTCCAGCGCCAGGCCGTTGGCCGCCGAGGCGGAATCCGCGCCGCCCTGCAGCACGTCGCCCACGCGGCGGATCAGGCGGTCGCCCGACACCAGCAGCTGCGAGGCCGTGTAGATCTGCGTGGACGAACCCTTGGACTGCAGGATGGTGATGACCTGGTTGATCTTGGAGTTGAGGTTCGGCATCTGCTGGTTGAACTGCGCTGCCTGCGCGGCCGAATCCAGCACCGAATCCCGGTTGGCCTCGATGCCGCCCAGGTCCTTGGCCAGCTGGTCCCACGACTTGGTCAACGCGCCCATCGGGCCGCGCACGCCGATGGCGTCACCGTAGGCCGGCAGGCCCGTCGCGGGATCACCGGCGTTCAAGTGCTGCACCGCCGCGGCAATGGCTGCACGCGTGCTGGTCAGTTCCTTGAAGGCGTCAATGTTGCCGTTGGCCGCTTGCACGGCGAAGTTCGCGACCTGCTGCGAGTTCACCTGGATCTGGGTGGTCAGCTGCGCGGCCGCGCGGTCCTGGCCGTCGTGCCGGTTCAACAGGAAGAAGTCCACGCCGGCCAGCACGATGGCCGCCAGCAGGATGATGATCAGCCAGGTCTGCAGGGATGCCCCCTTGCGGACCGCACCGGTGTTCGCGCTCATGATTGCCACCTCATTGCCATATCTGCCGCCTGGACTGTTGCTTCGGAGCGGCTGTGGTTGAAAGTCAGGTCAGCGGGCACGTCGCCACGAATGGCAGCCTTGGCCGTTTCAGTCTTCATCGTCTGCAACCCCCTCCGATACCCCGAAACACCAACGAACCCGCGATCAGGCCTGATCGCGAAACTCAAAGCGCCGCGAGCTGGAACTCCGGCGCGTGTGTCAACTCCACCATGCTGAACCGGCCCAGCCGCTGCGCGCCCAGCGTGACGTTTTCGGTCACGAAGCGCACGAGCCCCGGGTCGGCTTCGCCTTCCGCGTCCGCGCGGTCGGCATCGGTCAGATTGCGTTGCCCGAGCAGCTCATCCACCAGCAGGCCAACGTTGCCGCCCGCCTGCTTGACCACCAGCACGCGCGCGCGGCCGGTGACGTGGGTGCGTTGCTCGAACAGAAATTGCTTCAGGTCGACCAGCGCCACCAGATTGCCGCGCACGTTGGCAACGCCCAGCAGCCACGGACGCGTTGCGGGAATGCTGGTGACCGGCGGCGGCGACATCAGGATCTCGCTGATCTCGTCGATGCCGCTGACGAAGTGATGCTCGCCCACCCGGAACCCGATCGCGCGCCACAGGCCGGGCGCCTCGATCTGTTCCGGCACGCCCGGGTCATGCGCCAAGCTGCGGCGCTCGTAGTCGGCCAGCAGCGCAAACGCGCCGTCCGGCTGCAGCGGCGTCGCCACCGCTGCGGCCACGCCGGCTTCCACCGCGTCGCCGGCGGTGCGCCCCGGCTCGCGCCTGCGCAGGTCCGGTTCGTTGTGGAAGCGTTTCTTGCTCATGGCCTGCCTCAGGCGTGCGCGGAAAGGTGCTTGTTCACGTTGGCCACCAGGTCCTTTTCGCTGACCGGCTTCACCAGCACGTCCTTGGCGCCTTGGCGCATGCCCCACATGCGGTCGGTTTCCATGCTCTTGGTGGTGACGATCAGTACCGGGATGGCGCTGGTGGCGGGATCCTTGCTGAGGCTGCGCGTGGCCTGGAACCCGTTCATGCCGGGCATGATCACATCCATCAGCACCAGGTCGGGCCGGCTCTTGCGCGCGGCATCGATGCCGGCCTCGGCACTGTCCACCGCCGTGACCTTGTGTCCCGCGCGCTCCAGCGCACCGGAAAAAATCTTCACGTCGGTGGGCGAATCGTCGATGATCAAGATGTTTGCCATTGCACTCCCCTGGGACGCGGCCGCTCCGGGCCCGCGCTATTTGACGGTCACGACGTGCTGGTGGATGGCGTCCAGCAGCTCGTCACGGGTAAAAGGTTTGGTGAGGTACTGCTCGGAACCCACGATGCGTCCGCGCGCCTTGTCGAACAGGCCGTCCTTGGACGACAGCATGATCACCGGCGTCGCACGGAACACATGGTTGTTCTTGATCAGCGCGCAGGTCTGGTAGCCGTCCAGCCGCGGCATCATGATGTCGACGAAAATGATGTCGGGCTTCAGGTCGGAAATCTTGGCCAGCGCCTCGAAGCCATCGATGGCAGTCAACACCTCGGCGCCCTCCTTCTTGAGCAGGGTTTCGGCGGTGCGGCGAATGGTCTTGGAGTCGTCGATGACCATGACCTTGAGCCCGGCCAGGCCATCGTGAGTGGTGTTGTCGTTCACGGTCAGGATTCCACCTCGCAGGAGGCGATGGGAACCCATGCAACATGGATGCCACACCGCAGGTGATTGTGACGGCCGTCACGTCGGGCCCCGGAATTTCCCCTTCCGGCGCGCCCAGGCGGCGGTGTTTGACCCCGTCCGCGGTAGTGCCGGCCGCTATGCCAAGATACATCAACCCGGCCGGGTCGATAGTGACGATGTGTTGCGCTTTCGCCAACCCTGTCTTGACCGGGCCCACGCTCGGCCTTCGCCATGCCGCGCAGGCACCGGTGCTTGACCCGCGGGCGCATCATTTACGTTTCCACCCATTCGGAAAGCCAGATCCATGAATCTCACCATCGCGGTCCTGATGGATCCCATCGCAGCAATCCATCCAGAAAAAGACACCACCCTTGCCTTGATGCTGGAAGCGCAACGCCGCGGCCATGCCCTGCGCTATCTGTTGCAGGGCGACCTGGCGGTGCGCGACGGGGTGGCGTGGGCACGGCTGGCGCCCATCGAAGTACGTGATGACACGCACAACTGGTTCACGCTGGGCGAAGCCCGCTGGCAACCGCTGGCGGACGGCGTGGACATCGTGCTGGAGCGCAAGGACCCGCCGTTCGACACGCAATTCATGTACGACACGCTGGTGCTCGACCTTGCCGCGCGCACGGGCGTGCGCGTCATCAACAATCCGCAGGCGCTGCGCGACTTCAACGAAAAGCTGGCCGCGCAGTGGTTTCCGCAGTGCTGCGCACCCGCGATCGTCGCACGCGAGCGCGACGAGTTGCGCCGCTTCGCGCGCGACCAGGGCCGCATCGTGCTGAAGCCACTGGACGGCATGGGCGGGCACGGCGTGTTCCTTTCGGCAGGCGACGACCCCAATCTCAACTCCATCCTGGAAACCCTGGCGGGCCACGACGAACGCTTCGTGATGGCGCAACGCTACATCCCCGAAATCAAGCAGGGCGACAAGCGCATCCTCGTGGTTAACGGCACACCCGTGCCGTATGCGCTCGCGCGCATCCCGCAAGGCACCGATTTTCGCGGCAACCTGGCGGCGGGCGGACGCGGCGTCGGCCAACCGCTGTCCGAACGCGACCGCTGGATCGCGGCCGAAGTCGGCCCCGAACTGGCGCGGCGCGGCATCCTGCTGGCGGGGCTGGACGTGATCGGCGATTACCTTACCGAGGTCAACGTCACCTCGCCCACCTGCGCGCGTGAACTGGACGCGCAATTCGGCCTCAACATCGCCGGCCTGGTGTTCGACGCGATCGCGGCCACCGGCAAGGATGCGCCCACGGCATGAATGCCGTCGCCACCCCGGAACCCGCCAGCCTTGAATCCAGCCGGTTCGGGGTGGCGCTGCTGTTTTCGCTGATGCTGCACGGCATCCTGATCCTGGGCATCGGCTTCCAGTTTGCGAAACCCGCACCCAGCGTGCCGACGCTGGACGTCACCCTGATCAACACCTCCAACGCGCAAGCGCCGCGGCGCGCGGATTTCCTGGCCCAGGCCAACAATGCCGGTGGCGGCAACAGCGACAAGGCGCACCGGCCCGGCGCGCCGTTCTCGGGGCCGCTGCCAGTCACGCAGGGCGGCATTGCGCCGGTGCCGCTGATGCCAGCTGCGCGCGCGCAGGAAGCCACGAGCGGCCCGCACCTCCTCACCACCACCCGTGCGGCCAAGACCACGGCCGCGCAGCAGCGCGACACCCGCGACGAACCCGCGCCACAGCAACAGGTGGCGCCGATTCCGGTCCCGCAACGGCTGGAAATGGCGCGCCTGGCGCAGGAAGTCCGCGACGATGAGGAGGCCTACGCCCGTCGGCCGCGCCGAAAATACATCTCCGCCAACACTCGCAGCGTCGCCGACGCGGCCTACCAGGTCGCGTGGGTGCACCGCATCGAGCGCATCGGCAACCTCAACTATCCGGACGCGGCGCGTCGCCGGCACCTGCACGGTGACGTGGTGCTCAGCGTGACCCTGGGCGCGGACGGTCAGGTGCGCGGCGTCACCATCAATACCAGTTCCGGCTACCGCGTGCTCGACGACGCGGCCATCCGCATCGTGCACCTCGCGGCGCCGTTCCCGCCCATTCCGCGCGAGCAGGATGCCGATGGCCATCGCATCAGCGAACTCGTGATCACCCGCACCTGGCGGTTCCTGCCCGGCAACCACCTGCAGACGCGCGCGCTGGATCCGGGCTGATTCCGCGGCGACGGCGCTACAATCGAACCATGGCGTCATCCCCCTCCAAGAGCCGTCGCCCGCGCGGCGGCAGAGCGGCGAAACCCGACACCAGCGGTGCCGGGGTGTCGCCGTCGCTGACGGGTCATTTCCTGATCGCGATGCCGGGCATGGGCGATCCCAACTTCGCGCGCGGCATCACCTTCATTTGCCAGCACAACGCGGAAGGCGCGATGGGGCTGGTGATCAACCGTCTGTCCGATTACAAGCTGGGCGACGTGTTGCAGCAAATGCACATGCCGTGCGAGCGCGCGGAGGTCGCCGCGACGCCGGTGCTGACGGGCGGCCCCGTGCAACCCGAGCGCGGCTTCGTGCTGCATGCGTTCGGCGAGCACGCGTGGGACTCGAGCTATCGTGTCAACGAGGCGTTCAGCGTCACCACGTCGCGGGACATCCTGGCGGCGATGGCCGATGGTGACGGTCCGCACCGCGCGCTAATCACGCTGGGCTACGCCGGCTGGGGCGCGGGCCAGCTGGAGCAGGAGCTGCGCGACAACGCCTGGCTCACGGTGCAGGCCGACGCGCGTGTCTTGTTCGATACGCCGCTGGATGACCGCTGGAACGCGGCGATCGCGCTGGTGGGCATCAACCCAGCCAACCTGACCAATTACTCAGGCACCGCGTGAGGGGTATTTGTGTGATCGTCCTTGATCGCTGCGTTACGGAGCGTGCCTGTGCCTTGGGGCCACCCAGGCTCGCAACTATCGGGGCGGTCTGCCTCGGCCCGACCTCCCACAACAGTCGCTCTGGACAGGCGTAGGTGTCGTGACCGGGTGCGTATTGGGTTTCGACTACGGCACGCGCTGGATCGGCGTCGCCAGCGGCAACCGCATCAGCCAGTCGGCAAGTCCGTTGGCGGCCTTGGCCGCGCGCGCGGGACAGCCGGACTGGCCGCGCATCGATGCACTGCTGGCGGAATGGCGCCCCGAAGCCCTGATCGTCGGCCTGCCACTGGCACTGGATGGCGGCGAGCAGAAAACCAGCAAGGCCGCACGCGCTTTCGCCGGGCAACTGGGCGAACGCAGCGGCCTGCCGGTGCACCTGGTCGATGAGCGCCACACCTCGCAGGAAGCCGCGCGCCGGTTTGCGACACAGCGCGCGGCCGGTTCGGCGCGACGTCGCGACGCCGCGAATATCGATTCGCTGGCCGCAGCGGTTATCCTAGAAGGCTGGCTGAAGTAACAACAACCGGGGTCAGAGTGCACTTTTCGAGGCCGTTTTCCCGCGCGGACATACGTATTCGTCGAAAAGTGCACTCTGACCCCATATCATGCGCGACCATGCACCACCTGTTGACCCTCGAAGACCTTGACCGCGCGGCACTGACGCGCCTGCTCGACCGCGCCGAGCACTTTCGCACGCACGCCGCCCCGCGCGACCTGCTGGCCGGCCGTACCGTACTCACGCTGTTCTTCGAGCCCTCGACCCGCACCCGCACCTCGTTCGTGCTCGCAGCCAAGCGCCTGGGCGCCGACAACGTCAACTTCGACCTGTCGCGATCGTCCACGGTCAAGGGCGAAAGCCTGCTGGATACCCTGCACACGCTGGAAGCCATGCGCCTGGACGCGCTGGTGGTGCGCCACAACGAAAACGGCATGCCGGCGTACCTTGCACGGCACGCCAACACCGGCGTGGCGGTGGTCAACGCGGGCGACGGTACCCACGCGCACCCGACGCAGGGCCTGCTGGATGCGCTGACGATCCGCCAGCGGCACCCGGACTTCGCGAATTTGCGCATCGCGATCTGCGGCGACATCCGGCATTCGCGGGTCACCCGTTCCGACGTCCGCGCCCTGCACACGTTGGGCGTCGGCGACATCCGCCTGTGCGCGCCGCGCGCGATGCTGCCGGAATCGCTGGACGCGTTTCCCGGCTGCACCGCCAGCGAGGATTTCGACGCGGCGCTTGCGGACGTGGACGTGGTGATGATGCTGCGCATCCAGAAGGAGCGCATGGCGGCCGCGCAGTTCCCCGAGGCCGCCGACTACCACGCGCACTACGGACTGGATGCGCGCCGGTTGGCGCTGGCAAAACCGGATTGCCAGGTGCTGCACCCCGGCCCGATCAACCGCGGCATCGAGATCGCGCCGGACGTCGCGGACGGCCCGCAATCGCGCATCCTGGACCAGGTCGCCAACGGCGTCGTGGTGCGCATGGCGGTGCTGGCGGAGCTGCTTGCGACCCCGGCATAATCCGGCCTCATCACCGGGGAACGAGGAAAACCCATGCGTCCAGTCCTGCACCGGGCCGTGCTCGCGGCTGCCTGCCTGTGCGCGCTGACGCTCGCCGGCTGCGGCAAGCACGTCGCGCCGGATGCGCCGGTCACCTTCGCGCCCGCCGACACGCCGTACCTGTTCGCCAATACCAGGGCACTGCCGGAAGCCGTCGGCAAGGCTTGGGGCCAGGCCGGCAACGCCATGACCTCGACGCGCGTGCAGCAGCTCGGCCAGTTCGCCAACGCACTTGGGCAGCAGGATCCGGCCGTGGGGGCGGTGCTGGATGCAATCAAGGACGAGCTTGCCTCGGCGCATTCCGCCAAGGATCTCGCGCAGGCCACCGGCTTTTCGCGGTCCGCCCTGTACGCGTTCTACGGCATCGGCGACGTGCCCGTGCTGCGCGTCGAACTGGCTTCGCCCGACGCATTCAACGCGTTCTGGGCGCGCGTGGAAAAGCGCGCGGGCGTGACGGCGCCCAGCGCCACGCTGGGCAAGCAGAGCTACCGGGTCATCGGCGGTCCCGCCGCCAAGCTGCACCTGCTGGTCGCCATTGAAGGCAAGCAGCTGGTCGCCACGCTGGCGCCCGCCACTGCCGACGCGGCCATGCTGCGACAGCTGCTGGGCCTGGACAAGCCCGCGCGCAACGCCGTGGACCGGCTGGCGCGCATCGATGGCGAACAGGGTTACGGTGACCACGGTTCCGGTTACATCGATTTGCCGAAACTGTTTGCCAACCTGTACGACGGCAAGGACGCCCTCGCGCAGGCGTTCGCGAAATCCCTCGGCGGTTCGCTGGCCGACCCGGCCTGCGCCAGTGAATTCGCGGCACTGGCCGGCCAGGCGCCGTTGGCAAGCCTGGGTTACAAAACCTATTCCGCGCAGGAAATCCGCGGCAGCGTGGACGTGCAGTTGTCGCCGTCGTTGCTGGGCGCCCTGAGCGCGCTCAAGCAGCCGGTTCCCGGCATGGCCGCCAATTCCGGCACGTCCCTGTTCGACATGGTGTTGGCGTTGCCGCTGCAACGATGGCAGGCGTTCCTGAAGGGACGCGCCGAAGCCGCGGCGGCCAGGACCTACCAGTGCCCCGCCCTGCAATCGCTCAACGACTTCGCCCACACCGCAGCCAACCCGCCGGTGCAGCTGCCGCCGGAAGCCGCCTCCATGCAGGGTTTCCGGGTAGTCCTAGATACGTGGGACAACGGTTCGCAAAGTGCGGGGCGTGTGCTGGTGGCGAGCTCGAATCCCGCCGAACTTGCGCAGAAGGTCCAGCAGACCCTGCCGCAGTTCGCGCTCAAGACCATCCCGACCAACGGCAAGCCGGTGGCGTTCGACCTGCCGCCGCGGTTGCAGGCCATGCTGGGTGGCGGCAACCAGGGGTGGATCGCCTCCAACTCGCGCGCGTTGGCACTCGGCATCGGCACGGGTGAAGACGCCCGGCTGGGCGCTACGCTGGATGCACCGGCCGGCAACGGCGACGCGTTGTTGCGGATGCATTTCGACGGCAAGATGTATCCGTTGCTGGGCAGCTGGATTTCGCGCCTCGCCGCGATGACGCCGCCCGCCACACAAGCCCGGGTGCAGCAGGAAGCTGCCGCGTTCGACGTGATGGGCAAGATGATCCGGTCGGCCGACGTGGACGTGACCCTGGACGCCGAGGGCCTGCACCTGGACAGCATCGTGCAGCATCGCTGATGTAAAACCGGGGTCAGAGTGCAATTTCGCAGCAAGCGAACGGACGTGACCGGCACCGGCAGCGAAATTGCACTCTGACCCCGGTTTTACAGTCGATGCCCGCTGTCGCGCGTCTCCACCAGTTCCACGTCGCCCAGTCCCTGCGACAGCGTGTGTGCGTCCCCGCCTTGCGCCAGCTTGATCGCCAGCCGCACCTCGTTGGCCGAGTCGGCGTAGCGCAACGCGTCTTCGTA
>JAICHS010000033.1 GCA_025924775.1 Rhodanobacteraceae bacterium | reverse complement strand
GTGTTCCGCCTGGGGTCGTTCATCCCGGTGCCGGGCGTCAACCCGGAAGCCATGACGCGGATGATCGAGCAGGGCGGCGGCCTGTTGAACATGTTCAACATGTTCTCGGGCGGCGCGCTGGCACGCTTCTCGCTGTTCGCGTTGGGCGTGATTCCGTACATCTCGGCATCCATCGTGGTGCAGATGATGGGCTCGGTGCTGCCAAGCTGGCAGGCGCTGAAGAAGGAAGGCCAGGCGGGCCAGCGCATCCTCACCAAGTACACCCGCTGGGGCACGGTGGGCCTGTCGGCGTTCCAGGCCTTCGGCATCGCGATGGCGTTGCAGAAGGAAGGCATTTCCGGCGGCGTGCCGGTGGTGTACGACCCGGGCTTCGGCTTCATTTTCGCGTCCGTGATCGGACTGACCGCGGGCAGCATGTTCTTGATGTGGCTGGGCGAGCAGATGACCGAGCGCGGCATCGGCAACGGCATCTCGCTGATCATCTTCGCCGGCATCGTGGCGGGCCTGCCGGAAGCTTTGACGCAGACCTTCACCATGGCCAGCAACGGCCAGTTGTCGGCGATCAAGGTGCTGATCGTGGTGGTGATCGTGCTGGGCGTCACCGCTTTCTGCGTGTTCATGGAAAGCGCGCAGCGCCGGATCACGGTGAATTACGCGCGGCGTTCCGGTGGCGCCAACGCCTACCAGAACCAGAGTTCGCACCTGCCGTTGAAAATCAACATGTCGGGCGTGATCCCGCCGATCTTCGCCTCGTCGCTGATCCTGTTCCCGGCCACCGCGTCCACCTGGTTCTCCAATGCCAGCGAGATGCAGTGGCTGCAGCGGCTGACGACCACGCTGTCGCCCGGCGAGCCGATCTATGAAATCGTGTCCGCGTCGCTGATCATCATTTTCGCGTTCTTCTACACCGCGATCGTGTTCAATTCGCAGGAAACTGCGGACAACCTGAAGCGGTCGGGTGCGCTGATTCCCGGCATGCGCCCGGGCAAGGCGACGGCCGACTACATCGATGCGGTGTTGACGCGGCTGACCGGCGCCGGCGCGATCTACCTGGCCGCGGTCTGCCTGATACCGGATTTCATGCAGTCGGAGTGGCACGTACCGTTCTATTTCGGCGGCACGTCGCTGCTGATCGTGGTGGTGGTGGCCATGGACTTCCGGGCGCAGATTTCCGCGCACCTGGTTTCGCACCAGTACGACAGTTTGTTGAAAAAGGCCAACCTGCGGCGCAAGTAGCTCGCGCGGGGTGGCCGGCGGGGAAGGCGGCACCGGTCGGGGCTGGCGCCCCGTTCGGATGGATTTCAGGCTATAATTGTCAGTTTGCCGTACCGGCAAACGCATTTTCGAGGTGGAGTAACCGCACATGGCACGTATCGCGGGCGTCAACTTGCCGGTCAACAAACACGTTTGGATCGGCCTGCAGAGCATCTACGGCATTGGCCGCACCCGTTCGCGCGCGGTTTGCGTCGCGGCCGGGATCGACCCGACCACGCCGGTCAAGTCGCTGTCCGAGGGCGAGGTCGAAAACCTGCGCCACGAGATCGCCAAGTTCACGGTCGAGGGCGACCTGCGCCGTGAAGTCGGCATCAGCGTCAAGCGCCTGATGGACCTCGGCACCTATCGTGGCCTGCGCCACCGCCGCGGATTGCCCGCGCGCGGCCAACGCACGCGCACCAACGCGCGCACCCGCAAGGGCCCGCGCCGCGCCATCAAACGCTGAGCCTGCGGGCCTGGTGCCCGCGCCGTTGCACCGTAAAGCATTCAACCGGACTACCCATGGACAAACCAGCTGCCAAACCGAAGAAGAAGACCAAGCGCGTCGTCAGCGACGGCGTCGCCCACGTCCATGCTTCGTTCAACAACACCATCGTCACCATCACCGATCGCCAGGGCAATGCGTTGTCGTGGGCGACATCGGGCGGGGCGGGCTTTCGCGGTTCGCGCAAATCGACCCCGTTTGCCGCGCAGGTTGCGGCCGAAAAGGCCGGACGCGTGGCGCTCGATTACGGCGTGAAATCGTTGGAAGTGCGCATCAAGGGCCCGGGCCCGGGCCGCGAGTCGGCGGTGCGTTCGTTGAACGCGCTGGGCTACAAGGTCACCAACATCATCGACGTCACGCCGATTCCGCACAACGGCTGCCGTCCGCCCAAGAAGCGGAGGGTCTGAGACATGGCACGTTATCGTGGTCCTACCTGCAAGCTGGCACGGCGCGAAGGCGCCGACCTTTCGCTGAAGAGCCCGGCTCGCGCAATCGATTCCAAGTGCAAGTTCGACAACAAGCCGGGCCAGCATGGCGTCGCCACCAAGCGTTCGCGCCCGTCCGACTACGCCGTGCAGTTGCGCGAGAAGCAGAAGGTCAAGCGCATCTACGGCGTGCTCGAGCGCCAGTTCGGCAACTACTACAAGAAGGCCACCCAGTTGAAGGGCAACACCGGTGAAAACCTGTTGCGCCTGCTGGAAGCGCGCCTGGACAACGTCGTGTATCGCATGGGCTTCGCGGTGACCCGCGCCCAGGCGCGCCAACTGGTCGCGCACAAGGCGGTGATGGTCAACGGCAAGAAGGTCAACGTGCCGTCCTACGTGATGCGCCCCGGCGACGAGATCAAGCTGACCGAGCATGCGCAGAAGCAGTTGCGCGTGCAGGAGGCGCTGAAGGTGTCCGAGAGCATGGACCTGCGCCCGGGCTGGATCGAGGTCGATGCCGGCAACGCGGCGGGTACCTTCAAGGCCATGCCGGACCGCGGCGACCTGCCCAGTGACATCAACGAGGCGCTGATCGTCGAGTTGTATTCGAAGTAAGGCGTCGCAGCCGGCGCGTTGTGGCCGTTCGGCCGCAACGGCGCCACCGACGCGCAACGGGCGGCTTGCCGCCCGGCGAAGAACCATCGGAGCCCCAATCGTGGGTGGCTCCAACAGTGATATTCCGGAGTGTAGCCCATGGCAGTTTCTTCCACTCACGTCCTGCGTCCGCGCGGCCTCAAGGTCGAGCCGATCGGCCCCAATCACGCCCGTGTCGTCGTCGAACCGCTGGAGCGCGGTTACGGTCACACGCTCGGCAATGCGCTGCGGCGCGTGCTGCTGTCCTCCATCGCCGGCGCGGCAATCGTCGAAGCCGAGATCGATGGCGTGCTGCACGAATACACCACGCTGGAAGGCCTGCAGGAAGACGTGATCGAGGTGTTGTTGAACCTCAAGGGCGTCGCGATCCGCCTGAACGGCGTGGACGAGGCCAACCTCAGCCTTTCCAAGAAGGGCAAGGGCGTGGTCACGGCCGGCGACATCACCACCGACCACACGGTGGAGATCGTCAACCCCGAGCACGTGATCTGCCACCTGACCAAGGACGTCACGCTGAACATGCGCCTCAAGGCCCGCCGCGGCATCGGCTACCAGCCGGCCGTCAGCCGCGCCAACCCCGATGAAGAGGCGCGCGCGATCGGCCGCCTGCAGATCGATGCGTCGTTCTGCCCGGTGCGCCGCGTGGCGTATTCGGTGGACGCCGCGCGCGTCGAGCAGCGCACCAACCTCGACAAGCTGATCCTGGACGTCGAGACCAACGGCACCGTGGCAGTCGATGACGCCGTGCGCCAGGCCGCCGAAACCCTGCACGACCAGTTGTCTGTGTTCGGTGATTTCAAGAGCCGCGAGGCCACCGAGTCCGAGAAGGACAAGACCGGCATCTCGCCGCTGCTGCTGCGTCCGATCGACGACCTGGAGCTCACCGTGCGTTCGGCCAACTGCCTCAAGGCCGAGAGCATCTACTACATTGGCGACTTGGTGCAAAAGACCGAGGTCGAGCTGCTGAAGACCCCGAACCTCGGCAAGAAGTCGCTTACCGAGATCAAGGACGTGCTGGGCGCCAAGGGCTTGGCACTTGGCACCAAGCTTGAAAACTGGCCGCCGGCGGGAATTTCGTCGGGTATGCAACTGGGTTGAGACAGGTCGCCGTTTCGCGTGCAAGCTAGCGTGTGTTTGTTTTTGCGATCGTCCCTGATCGCTGCACCACGAATGGTCGAGTCGCTTGAAACGATTCGACGGTCGGCAACACCAGCAGAACGGGCTTCCTGCCCTGACTTTCCACAAAAGCCCGCTTCGATGGGGCTTGAATTCAACTCAATAGCGGGCAACCGCGGGAATCCGGACGCAGGTGCCGGATTCTCATAACGATAAAACTCGAGAGATCACCACCATGCGCCACCTCAAATCCGGACGCAAGCTTAATCGCACCAGCGCCCACCGCGAGGCCATGTACAAGAACATGACCGCGTCGCTGATCAAGCACGAACTGATCCGCACCACCCTGCCCAAGGCCAAGGACCTGCGCCGCGTCGCCGAGCCGCTGATCACGCTGGCCAAGGTCGATGGCGTCGCCAACCGCCGCTTGGCATTCGCGCGCCTGCGCGACAAGCAGGCCGTCGGCAAGCTGTTCGTGGAACTTGGCCCGCGCTACCGCGAGCGCAAGGGTGGTTATCTGCGCCTCATCAAGTGCGGCTTCCGCGACGGCGACAATGCGCCAATGGCGTACGTGGAGCTGGTCGATCGCCCGCAGGTACAGCCGGCCGCCGAGGATTGATCCGTTGCAATCGTTTCGATGAAAAACCCGGCCTTGGCCGGGTTTTTTGTTGCGGTGCATGACACGCCCCCCCGGAAACGCTACTGTTGCACGCCTGTCCCCCGTCATTCGCATGGCCATGAACCCGTTTCGCTGGTCCTTCCGCACCGCCTTCCTGCTCGGTTTCGTGATTTGCGCGGCCCTGTTGGGGTACGCGCTCTATGCGGAGCAGCAGCTGCACCTGACCCCGTGCAACCTGTGCATCCTGCAGCGGGTCGCGTTCCTGTGGATGGGTGTGTGGTTCCTGGTGGGTGGCCTGCACGCGCCGCGCGGCCGCGGGCGCTGGGGCTACGTGGCGCTGGTGGTGCTGGGTGCATTGTTCGGCATCTGGGTGGCGGCGCGCCAGCTGTGGCTGCAGTCGCTGCCCGCCGACCAGGTGCCGGCGTGTGGCGCCGGCTTTGACATGCTGGTGACGATGGTGAAGGCAGGTTCCATGCCGTTCGCCCGGTTCGTGGAGTTGATGTTCAGTGGCTCGGGCGATTGCGCCCAGATCACCTGGAAGTTCCTGGGGTTGTCGATGGCCGGCTGGACGCTGATCTGGTACGTCGTGCTTGGCATCTGGGCGCTGTTGCCGCGCGCCCGTGGCCACAGGTTTGGCGGTGCGCGCCCGCTGCGCGCCCTAGGGAGTTGACGAGCATGACCCCTTCGGATGCGGTGGCTTCACGCACGTCCCTGCGCCCGGTCAGGGCCGCGCGGCCATGGAGCGCCGACAGCTGGAAAACGCATCCGGCGGCGCAGCTGCCGCACTACGACGATGCGGGCGAATTGCAGGCGACACTCGACAAGCTGGACAAGCTGCCGCCGCTGGTCACCTCGTGGGAAATCCTCGCGCTCAAGCAGTTGCTGGCCGAAGCACAGGAGGGCAAGCGTTTCCTGCTGCAGGGCGGCGACTGCGCGGAAACCTTTGCCGACTGCAACAACGAAGTCATCGCCAACCGCCTGAAGGTGCTGCTGCAGATGAGCCTGGTGCTGGTGCACGGCCTGCGCATGCCGGTACTGCGCGTGGGCCGGTTTGCCGGGCAATACGCCAAGCCGCGCTCGGCCGACACCGAAACCATCGATGGCGTGACGCTGCCGGTGTACCGGGGCGAGCTGGTCAATGGACCGGAGTTCAATGCCGCAGCGCGCCGTGCCGATCCCCAGCGCATGCTGCGGGGCCACGCACGGTCGGCGATGACGATGAACTTCGTGCGCGCGCTGGTGGATGGCGGCTTCGCCGACCTGCACCATCCCGAATACTGGAACCTCGCGTGGGTGGACCGTTCACCCTTGGCGGGCGAGTACCACCGCATGGTGGACGGTATTTCCGGCGCCATGCACTTCATGGAAACGCTGGCGGGACCGATCACGACTTTCCAGCGCGCCGATTTCTATACCTCGCATGAAGCGTTGCTGCTGCCCTACGAGCAGACGCTCACGCGGCAGGTGCCGCGGCAGTGGGGCTGGTTCAACCTGTCCACGCACTTCCCGTGGATCGGCATGCGCACCGCGGCGCTGGATGGCGCGCACGTTGAGTTCTGCCGCGGCATCCGCAACCCGATCGGTATCAAGGTCGGCCCTTCGATGCACGCCTCGCAGTTGCAGGAGCTGATCGAAATCCTGAACCCGGAAGACGAGCCGGGCCGCCTGACCTTGATCCACCGGATGGGCGCGGGCGGCATCGGCCAGCACCTGCCGCGCCTGATCGACGCCGTGAAGGCGACCGGCAGGCGCGTGTTGTGGGTGTGCGACCCGATGCACGGCAACACCGAGAAGCTTGGCAGTGGCGTCAAGACGCGCCGCTTCGCCAACATCCGCAGCGAGCTGGAGCAGGCCTTCGACATCCACACGGCGGCGGGCACGCGCCTGGGCGGCGTGCACCTCGAGTTGACCGGTGAGGACGTCACCGAATGCGTCGGTGGCGCCAGCGGCCTGTCGGAAGCCGACCTCGGGCGGGCCTACAAGTCCACGGTGGATCCGCGGCTCAATTACGAGCAATCGCTGGAACTGGCGATGCTGATCGTGCGCAAGCAAGGGTTCGGGGCGGGCTGAAAGCTACCGCGGCCGGCCGCGCCACGCCCTTGGGGCGCGTCCCGCGGTCGTCCCGGGGCGTCTGTTGAACGGGTGGCTGCCGGGTTAGATGGCTTCGCGTGCGGTACCGGAGGCTGCGGCGGCCAGTTCACGCCACGGCACGATGTCCCAGAACCCGCGCGCCTGGCCGGAGGGCGAGGGCAGTACAAACACACGGCAACCGGCCAGCCGTTCGGCTTGTTCGCCGTACCTGAGGCGCCGTGATGACGGGAGGGCCAGCCCGGCGTGTGCGGCATTCTTGCTGGTGAAGGCGACGATGCGCGGGTGCCAGCGCGCGAGCTTGCGTTGCAGCCCGGTGGCATCGAACGCCGTGGGCGGCAATTCCGCATCCGAACCGAAATGGTGCTTGGCGACGTCGGTCAGCCCGATGCCGAACCCCAGCACCGCGCGGAATTCCGCGGGCGCCAACCGGCGCGGGGTCAGCCCGGCCTCGAACAGGGTGCGCCAGAAATAGTTGCCGGGATGCGCGTAGTAGGCGCCGTCGTGCGCGGAGCGCGTGCCGGGTGCGGTGCCGCAGAACACCACGCGCAGGTCGCGCGCGAGTACGTCGGGCAGGATGACGGAACGGCGCGCGGGCATCCGTGCATTGTCCCACGTGCGGATCGACATGGTGCCCACGCGGATCCGCACGTTAGAATGCCCGGTCACCGCTGGTTCCGGTTGCCGCATGGTCCATCCCTTTTTCGTCGATATCGACCCCGTCGCGTTCCACATTTTTTCCTTCGGGGTACGCTGGTACGGCCTGATGTACCTGGGCGGGTTCCTCGGCGGCCTGGCACTGGGCGAGTATCGTCGCCGGCGTGGCCGGTTGGCGGTCGATCGCGATGCCTTCCTCGATCTCGCGTTCTATTGCATGCTCGGGGTCATTGCCGGCGGCCGCATCTGGTACATGCTGACCTACCAGCCGATCAACTGGATCTGGACGGCCCCGTTGCAACTGTTCCGGGTCTGGGATGGCGGCATGTCCTTCCACGGCGGCCTGCTGGGCGTACTGGCCGCGAGCCTCTGGTGGTGGTGGAAACACCGGGAAACCGTGCAGCACTACTTCGACGCGGTGGATTTCCTCGCGCCGCTGGTGCCGATCGGTTTGGGGCTGGGGCGGCTGGGCAATTTCATCAATGGCGAGCTGTGGGGCAAGCTCAGCGACCTGCCGTGGGCGATGATCTATCCGCACGCCCTGCAGGAAAACCCGAAGTTCGCGGGCATGTCGGCGGCGCAGTTGCACGCCCTGTACCCGAGCGGCGCGCTGGACGCCTATGCGCGCCAGCCGTCGGAGCTTTACGAGTTCATCTTGGAAGGCGTGGTGATGTTCACCGTGCTGTGGGTGTTTTCGATCAAGCCGCGCCACCGCTATGCGGTATCCGGCCTGTTTGCGCTGCTGTATGGCTGCTTCCGCTTCGCGGTCGAATTCATCCGCGAGCCCGACCCGCAGCTCGGCTACCTGCTGCACACCGGCTGGCTGACCATGGGCCAGGTGCAATCGCTGCCGCTGGTCATCGTCGGCCTGGCGCTGCTGTGGATGTCGCGCCGCGCGCCCGTGGTGCAACCGGTTGCTGCGGGGGTCACAGCCACTTCGCGCGCTTGAGCACCACGAACAGGCTGATGCACACTGCCACCGTAATGCCGATGATGATCGGATAGGCGTAGGGCTTGGCTAGTTCCGGCATGTCGTGGAAGTTCATGCCGTACCAGCTCGCCAGTAGCGTGGGTGCCGCCAGCAGCGCGGCCCAGCCGGCCAGGCGTTTCACGACCTCGTTCTGGCGCACCGTGATCAGCGACAGGTTCACGTTCATGGCCGCGCCCAGCATTTCCCGCATCGAGTTGATGGCGTCGCTGACGCGGGTGACATGGTCCTGCACGTCGCGGAAGTAGGGGCGTACTTCGTCGCGGATTACCTCGGGATGCAGCCGGACCAGCTGGCCCACGATGTCCTGCAAAGGCGTCGCGGCCAGTTTCAGGGTCAGAAGTTCGCGCTGCATGTCGTACAGGCGACGCGTGATGTCGCGGTTGGAAGCGTCGCCGAACACGTCGTGTTCCAACTCCTGCAATTCTTCCTTGAAGTCCTGCACGATGGGCAGGTAGTTGTCCACGATGTAGTCGAGGATTGAGTACAGCGCGTAGCTGGGCCCCAGTGCCAGGTGCTCGGGGGTCTGCTCGCAGTTGCGGCGCGCGGGCGCGTAGGTGCGCGAGGCGCCGTGGCGCACCGACAACAGGTAGTGCTGGCCCAGGAAGATGTGGGTCTCGCCAAACGCAATGTTGCCGTCAGTCATTTGCGCGGTCTGCGCGACGATGAACAGCGAATTGCCGTAGGACTCGATCTTGGGCCGTTGGTGTGCGCTGTGGGCGTCCTCGACCGCCAGTTCGTGCAGCCCGAACTCTCCCTGCAGTTTTTCCAGCAGCGCTTCGTCTGGCTCGACCAACCCGACCCAGACGAAGTCGTGCGGCTGCTGCAGGAAGTCGCTGATTTCATCCAGCGTGATGTCGCGGATCTTCCTGCCATCCGCGCCGTAGGCGGCGCAGTTGGCGACCATCCCGTTCGATGCCTGCGTGTCCATGCCGCGATTATGCGGAAATCGCGCGGGGATTGCGCGCACGCATCAGCCACAGGCCGCCCGCCAGGCCCAGCCACGCCGGCAATGCGAACAGGATCCACGGCAGGTTGTGCTGCGGAAACCACGGGCTCAGCTTTGAAACCAGTGCAAAGATCGAGAGCAGTGCAAGCAACCCCGCGATCGCCAGCGCCGCGCGCGAGCTGGTGCCGGCGGGTTTGCGCAGGCGCAGCAGCGGCGGGATCAGCAGCCACGCCAGCGGATTGAACAGCCACAGGTTTTCGTTGGCCCAGGCTGCGCGGTGCGCGGTGGCGAACCACAACACCAGCATCAGGGCGCCCGCGATACCCGCCAGCAGCGCGTACAAGGTGCCGACCAGCGCGAACCACCAACGCTCGACGTCGTAGTGGTCACGCAGCCAGGCTGCGGCGATGAACGCAACGCCGAGCACCAGGCCGGCGATCAGCAACGGCCAGCGGAGGTTGGGTGGCGTAGCGGGCGGCGAGGGCAGCCGCTGTGGCGACAGCACGGTTTCCGCTTGCACCAGCGGTGCGCCGTCGGTGCCGCGTGCGCTGCGTAGTTCGCCCATCAATCGCGCCGGAATGAAGGCGCCGGTCCAGCGGTTGAGTGGCTGGTCCGCGAACGGCCCGAGGCCGAGGTCCAGCACGTACATCAGCCACGGCTGGCCGGACATCAGGCGGTCGGTTTCACTGCGGTAGGTTTCGCCGTGCGCGGCCGGGGCGCTGAGCTGTGGTCCCAGCGTGCCGCCCAGCACCTTGTCCAGCACGTCACGGATGCGCGTGGTGCAGTTGTCGCGGAAATAACGGTAGCGGTAGCCTGAATTCTGCGGCTGCACGTTCCACACCAGGAAATCGCGCAGCTGCGCGCGTTGCGCGGGCGTCAGATTCAGGTGCTGGTCGGTGATCGAACGGCCTTCGCCGGAATATTCCCGGATGTCGTCCGCGACCGGCCACGCAGCGGCGCGGTAGTTCATGATGCCGCGCGCGAAGTTGAGATAGAAATCCCGCTGGTCGAAGTCGAAGGTGCCATAGTTGAAGGCATACGCCTCGCCACTGGCGGTGTCGGTGATCACCAGTGCGTCGTGGCCGAAGCGTTCCCAGTACACCGTGCCAGGGCCATAGGTGTAAAGGTCGACGCGCAGGTTGGCGCCCGGTGCGTCGGCAACGCCGGCGTGGGCAAGTGTCGGAAGCAACGCGCAGGCCAGCACGGCAGCGAGTGAGCATGCGTGGTGCAAGACAACACGGCGCAGGGTGGCGAGCATCGATCCAAGCGGCCTTGAGGGAACCGACGCATGATAAACGGGTAGTTGGCGTTGCGCGGGTGTGACCTTGGCTCTGCTCGCCGCTCCGGAACGGGAAGGCGTATGGACTTGCGCCTGAGCTAGTCATTCGGACGCGCAGCGCAATCCGGAATCGGCTTCTGCTGTCGGTGGCGCGGTACACCGATTGACTCGCGTCGCCCTGGCGCTCGCCCTGCGGGCCGCCTTCGGCGTTGGCAGTTCCAATCTTGTACCTGCGATCGGGTTCCGCACCCGCTGCGCGTGGGCAGCCCCGAATGATGCGTTGTCGTTACGCTTTTCCCGAATCCCGCTGCGCGATTGCACCTTTGCGCACGCGGAACTGCAACACGCGCCGATCATCCGCGCGGGTGACGTCGAAGGCATACTCGCCCAGCGTGGCAGCTTCGCCGGGGTCGGGCAGGTGCCCGATTTCGGCGGTCACGAGGCCGCCCACGGTGTCGTATTCCTCGTCGGGGAACGCGGTGCCGAACTGTTCGTTGAAATCCTCGATGGGCGTGAGCGCATCGACCAGCCAACTGCCGTCGGCCTGTGCGACCACCAGTTTCGGCGGCACGGCGTCGTCGTGTTCATCGTCGATCTCGCCGACGATTTCCTCCAGCACGTCCTCGATGGTGACCAGGCCGGCCACGCCGCCGTATTCGTCCACCACCACGGCCATGTGGTTGCGCGAGCGGCGGAACTCCGCCAGCAGCACGTTGAGGCGCATGGACTCCGGGATCATCACCGCGTGTCGCAACAGCGCGCGCAAATCGAGCGCACCGTTCTGGCCGCGCCGCAGCAGGTCCTTGGCCAACAGGATGCCGAGGATCTCGTCCTTGTCCTCGCCGTGCACCGGGAAGCGCGAGTGGCCCGATTCGATCACGGTGTCCAGGATCGTCGCAAGATCGTCGTCGATGTCCAGCATGACCATCTGCGCGCGCGGCACCATCACGTCCCCGACCACCATCTCGGTGACGCGGATCGCGCCTTCGATCATTGCATAGGTTTCGTCCGTGAGCAGGCCGTTGGTCTGTGCGTCGCGCAGCTCGGCGAGCAGCTCTTCGGGATTGCGGGGCTCGCCCGCGAGCATGTGGCCCAGGCGGTCCCACAGCGAGCGGTGGGCGGGGCCGGTCGTACTTGGAGGTTCAGCTGGCATCGGGGTGGCGTAGGTCCCACGCGGTCGGACCTTCCATTGTAATGGAAAGTCGCGTCGCGCAAGGCTTGCGGCCGACGGCCGGTGGCACGGTCGGGTTCAGGCGTCGTGGCCGTGCGCCAGCGACTCCTCGGCGCCGCGAAAGACCAGTGGCTTGCGCGGCGCGTCCGGATCGCGCGGCTGGTTGGCCCTGGCCACCATGTCCGTGACGACGGCGTGGTGCGGCGACTTGTCGCATACCGGGTCCGCCGCGTTCACGTCGCGGGTCAGCATGTAGGCCTGGCAGCGGCAGCCGCCGAGGCAACTGAAGCGTTCGTCGCAACTGCGGCACGGCTCCTGCATCCAGCGGGTGCCGCGAAAGTGGTTGAAACCTTCCGAGTGGTACCAGATGTCGCGCACCGACATTTCGCGCACGTTGGGAAATTTCAGCCCCGGCAGCATCCGCGCGGTGTGGCAGGGCACCGCGGTGCCATCCGGAGTCACCGCGAACAGCGTGGTGCCCCAACCGTTGACGCAGCGCTTGGGTCGGGTCTCGTAGTAGTCCGGCACCACGAACAGCAGCCGCATTCGGTTGCCGATGCGTTCGCGGTACTGCTGGGTGACTTCCTCGGCGCGCTGGACCTGTTCGCGCGTGGGCAGCAGCTGGTCGACGTTCATCAGCGCCCACGAGTAGTACTGCGCATTGGCGAGTTCGAGGTAACCGGCGCCGATTTCGAGCGCGAATTCGATGATCTTGTCGATGTGGTCGATGTTGAGGCGGTGCACCACGCAGTTCATCACCATTTCGAAGTCGTACTTGTGGATCAGCTCGGCGGCCTTGCGCTTCAGGTCGAAGGTCTTGGTCGAGGACAGGAAATCGTTGGTCTGCTTCGTGGTGTCCTGGAACGAAAGCTGGATGTGGTCGAGGCCGCCGCGCTTGAACTCGGCGATGCGCTTTTCGGTAAGGCCGACGCCCGAGGTGAGCAGGTTGGTGTAGTAGCCGAGCGCGTGGGCCTCGCGGATCAGGATTTCCAGGTCGTCGCGCCCCAGCGGCTCGCCCCCCGAGAAGCCGCATTGCACCGAACCGAGTTCACGTGCCTCGCGCAGTACCCGGATCCAGTCGTCGGTCGACAGTTCGGCCTTGATTGCGGCGAAGTTCACCGGGTTGTAGCAGAACGGGCAGTGCAGCGGACAACGGTAGGTCAGCTCGGCCAGCAGCCAGAACGGCGGGGCGACGGCAGGTTCCGGATCGGTGTTGACTGCATTCACGGCTGCGTTCATTGGAGTTGCACCCACTTGTTGTCGACGGCGATCCTGAGGAACGCCAGCACGTCGTCGCCAAGGTCAGGCTGGTTGTAGGTGTGCTGCAGTTCCGCGGCGATCTCGGCGGCCGACTTCCTGCCGTCGCACTGCGACAGGATCGCGCCCGCGCTGCCGTTCAAGGTGACCATGCCCTCCGCATACAACAGCACGTGCGCGTTCTGGGCCTTTTCCCACTGCAAGCGGAAACCGTGTCCGATCGCGGGAATGGACGCCGCGGTGACGGGCGATTCCGCCGGTGGCCCTTCGATCTTCGCCATCAGTGCACCTCCAGGTGGAAGGCTTGTGCCATGGCGTCGTTCATCTGCCACAGCACGTCGAGCTTGAACTGCAGGATGTCGAGCGCACGCAGCTGCAGCGCGCGCGTGTCGTAGTGGTCGAGGGTCAGCGCCAGCGCCTCGGCGACGTCGCGCCGCGCCTGCGAGACGCGGTTGTGGAAGTACAACATGCCTTCCGCGCCGAGCCACGGGTAGAACTGCGGCCAGTTGGCCAGGCGTTCCTTGTGGATGTCCGAGGCGAACAGCTCGGTCAGCGACGCCGTGACCGCTTCCTGCCAGGGCTCGCGGCGTGCGAAGTTCACGTAAGCATCCACGGCAAAGCGCACGCCCGGCAGCAGCATCCGCTCGGATTCCAGGTCCTCGCGGCTCAGGCCCACCGCGTGCCCCAGTTGTGTCCAGGCCTCGATGCCGCCGGGATCGTCGCCGTGGCCGTCGTGGTCCAGGATGCGGGTGATCCAGCGCCGCCGCCACGCGCGGTCCGGGCAGTTGGACAGGATCGCCGCGTCCTTGATCGGAATCGAGATCTGGTAGTGCCAACGGTTCGCGGTCCAGATCTGCAGCTGTTCGCGGGTGGCGTGACCGTCGTTGAGCCAGCGGTTGACGGGGTGGTAGATGTGGTACACCGCGCCCTTTTCGCGCAGCTTGGCCTCGAATTCCTCGCGGCTCCATGCAGCTTCGGTCATGGTTCGAACTCCATCGTGTCGTACGCAAGTTCGGCGCCGGCCGCCCGCAGCCTGGCGTACTGCGGGCCATCCTCGTCGAGCATCGGATTGGTGTTGTTGATGTGGATGAAGATGCGGCGGGTGGCGGCCGGCAGGCGCGCCATCGCGTCCAGCGTGCCGCCCGGGTCGCCCACGGCGTGATGGCCCATGTCGCGCGCGCGCCGTTGCGACAGGCCCAGTGCCACCATTTCGTCGTCGGTCCAGCAGGTGCCGTCCACCATCACGCAGTGCGCGCGCTGCATCTCCTCTTCGGTGGCGGCGTCCAGCGCGCCGAGCGCGGGCGCGTAGAACAGGCTGCGGCCGCTGCTAATGTCGCTGATCGCCAGCGCGATGTTGTCGCCCGGTGCCGGATGGTCGCGGTGCGGCGAGTAGGGCGGTGCGTTGCTGGCGATCGGCAGCGCCCGCAGCTCCAGCCCCGGTGCGGTGAGGACCCGGAAGGGCGTACCGTCCGGTGGCACGCGCTGCCACGCCACGCCGCAGTAGTGGTCGAGCAGGCGGAACATCGGGTGGCCACGCTGCAGGTCCTCGTGCACCTCGTCGGTGCACCACACCTGCAGCGGTTGGCGGT
>JAICHS010000032.1 GCA_025924775.1 Rhodanobacteraceae bacterium | reverse complement strand
CGCACCCGCCAGCAAGCCGCCCACCACAGCGATCCTGTGCCACGCGATCAACCAGTTGTGGGCGGCTACGGATCTCGACGGCGTGATTGTGGCCGCCGAGAGCCTGCTGGCCAAACTGGCGCCGGACGCACAGCTTCGACGTTGCGACGCAGACGTCGCGGATGCGCCGCCGGAGGCCGGCACGCGCGCGGCATCCATCAAGCTGTCGGAACACACCGCCCTGCGGATCACCAGCCCTACAGGCGATGCCGGGCACGACGCGTTGCTGGGCACCATGGCGGAAATGATCGACACGCGCGTGCGCGCACTGGTCCACCGCAACCAGTTGAGCGATTCGGTCAAGCAGCTCGCGCGTGCCGAACGCCTGCAACGCGCGCTGTACGCGATCGCGGACCAGGCCAGCGCGGTCGGCAGTGACCTCACGCCGATGTTCCGCGCATTGCATCAGATCGTCGGCACGCTGATGTACGCCGAGAATTTCTATATCGCGCTGTACGACGCCCAACGCGACAGCGTGCGTTTTCCCTACTACGCGGACAGCGTCGATCCGGATTTGCCCTATCCGTCGATCGACATGCCGATGGCGGAAATCAAATACGGCCCCACCTGGTACGTGACCCACGAGGGGCGTCCGCTGATGGGGTCGCTCGAAGCAATCGGCCGCCAGGTCGATGGGCCCTTCATCGGTTCGGGCACCCGCTGCGAGGACTGGCTGGGCGTGCCGCTGCTGCGTTCGGGTGACGTGGTCGGCTGCGTGGTGGTGCAAAGTTACGATGCGGAACACCACTACGACGAGCAGGACAAGACCCTGCTGATCTATGTGGCCCAACACATCCAGACCGCGCTGGAACGGCGCCTGGCGCATGCCGAGCTCGAACACCGCGTCGAGGAACGCACCGAGGCACTGCGCGAGACCAACCGCGTGCTGCAGCAGCAGGTGCTGGAACGCCAGCGTGGCGAACGCCTGCAGGCGGCGTTGTTCCGCATCGCCGAACTGGCCAGCACCACCGACAGCATCGACAAGTTCTACGCGGCGGTGCACCGGGTCGTGGGCGGGCTGTTGTATGCGCGCAATTTCTACATCGCGCTGCTGTCCGAGGACGGCTCGGAACTGACGTTTCCGTACTCGGTGGACGAGCGCGACCGCGAACGCCAGCCACGCAGGTTGGCGGCGGGCCTGACCGAGTACGTGCTCAGGCACGGCACGGCGGTGCTCGCGAACGCGCCGGAAATCGCCAAGCTGCGCGAGTCGGGCGAAGTCGCGGCGTCGGGCAGTGATTCGGTCTGCTGGCTGGGTGTGCCACTGGTGTGCGCCGAGCACGCGGTCGGCGCGCTGGCCGTGCAAAGCTACACACCCGAGCACCATTACACCCTGCGCGACCAGGAGCTGCTGACCTTCGTTTCCTACCACATCGCCAACGCGCTGGAGCGCGTGCGCGCGACCGATTCGCTCAAGCGCGCGTATTCCAACCTCGAGCACCGGGTGGGTGAACGCACCCGCGCGCTGGCGCTGGCCAACCGCGACCTGCGTGCGCAGATCGCCGAACGCGAGCGCATCGAGGCGCGCCTCAAATACGAAACCCTGCACGACTCGCTCACCGGCCTGCCCAACCGCAGCCTGCTGATGCAACGGCTGGAGCACGCGCTGGAACGTTTCCGCGCCGACGCCACCACGGGTTTTGCGGTGCTGTTCATGGACCTCGACCGTTTCAAGGTCATCAACGACTCGGTCGGGCACCTGATCGGCGACGACCTGTTGTTCCAGGCGGGCAGCCGCATCCGCGCGTGCGTCAAGTCCGAAGACGTGGTCGCGCGCCTCGGCGGCGACGAGTTCGGCGTGCTGCTGGAAGGCGTCGCCGAGGCCGAGCAGGCCTGCCGGATCGCCAAGCGCATCATCGACGACTTGAACGCGCCATTCCGGCTGGCCACGAAGGAGCTGTTCACCTCGACCTCGATCGGCATCACGCTGGCGGCCGCGCATTACCGCCATCCGGAGGAATTGTTGCGCGATGCCGACTCGGCGATGTACCGCGCCAAGGCCGACGGCCGGCACCGCTTCGCGGTGTTCGACGAGGGCCTGCGCCAGCAGGCGGTTTCGCTGCTGGAAACCGAGAACGACCTGCGCCGCGCCATCACCCGGCGCGAGTTCGTGCCGTTCTACCAGCCGGTGGTGGCCATCCGGGACGGCACCACCATCGGCTACGAAGCGTTGATGCGTTGGCAACATCCACGGCGCGGCTTGCTGCTGCCCGGCGAGTTCCTCAACATCGCCGAAGACACCGGCGCCTCGGAGACCATCGACTGGCAAATCTTCGAACAGGTCTGCCAGCAGGCCAACACGCTGATCGGCGGGCACGACATGTTCATCGGCATCAACCTGTCCGCGCGCCACTTCCGCAATCCCGACCTCGACCGGCGCCTGTTGAAGCTGCTAGCCGAACACGACGTGTCACCCCTGAGCATCCGGCTGGAAATCACCGAGCGCGCGATGCTGGACAATCCGCCCGAGGCCAAGCGCACGCTGGAGATCCTCGGCAACACCGGCATCCGCATTTCGCTGGATGACTTCGGCACGGGCTACTCTTCACTGTCCTACCTGCACCAGTATCCGGTGCACGCGCTCAAGATCGACCAGTCATTCGTGCGCGGCCTGTCGGGCAACGGCGAGGGCGGCAGCGACGCGGTCATCCGCTCCATCCTCGCGATGGCCAGGTTGTTGTCGATGCAGGTGATTGCCGAGGGCGTGGAAACCGTCGAACAGCGCGACCTGCTGGCCGGCATGGGCTGCGAGTTAGCGCAGGGCTTCCTGTACTCGCCCGCGCGGCCGTTTGAAACCTGGACCGGGCGCGCGGTCCCCGACGCCACGGCATGACGGATGTGCAAACAGGGCCGAACGCGGGCACGCGGCGGCGCCCACGTGCGCGCCGCTGGCTGAAGCGCCTCGGTTGGCTGGTCCTGGCATTCATTGCCGCAACCTGGTTGCCGGTGCTGGTCCTGCGCTTCGTGCCGCCCGTCACCAGCGCCTACATGCTCGAGCGCAGGCTGGCGCAGGCATGGCACGGCAACCACGCGTTCACGCTGCACTACCGGTGGGTGCCGTGGCGCCAAATCGCACCGGTGGCGCCGTTGGCGATGGTCGCGGGCGAAGACCAGACCTTCCCCTTCAACCACGGCTTCGACATCGACTCGATCAAATCCGCACTCGACGTGGCCGAAGCCGGTGGGCACCTGCGCGGCGCCAGCACGATCACCCAGCAGACCGCGCGCAACCTGTTCCTGTGGTCGGGCGGCGGATTTTTCCGCAAGGGCCTGGAGGCATACTTCACGGTATTGATCGACATCACCTGGCCCAAGCGCCGTGTGCTCGAGGTGTACGCCAACATCGCCGAGCTCGGCGACGGCATCTACGGCGTCGAGGCGGCCGCGCAGGTCTATTTCCACGAACCCGCGTCGCGCCTGGGCGCGCACCAGGCCGCGCTGTTGGCGGCCGTGCTGCCCAATCCGCGAGGCTGGCACGCCGACCGGCCCTCGGCCTACGTCCAGCGCCGTGCCGCATGGATCGAGCGGCAGATGCGGCAACTGGGTGGCGTCGCCTACATCACGGTTGCCCACCCGCCGCGTCCACGCGACGCCGCCTCGCAAAGCCACCGCAGCAGGCGCTAGAATCAAGGCCCTTCCGCGATCCAGAGGATGCTCGCATGCGACAGGTCAGGCATCTGTTGGAGGACAAGGGCAGCGCGATCTACAGCATTGCGCCGGAAGCGCCGGTGCTGGACGCCATCCGGTCGATGGCCGAACGCGGCGTCGGCGCGCTGCTGGTGCTGCGTGACAACGCGCTGGCCGGCATCGTCACCGAGCGCGACTACGCCCGCAAGGTGATCCTGAAAGGCCATTCCTCGCGCGAGACGCCGGTGGCGGACATCATGACGCCCGCGCCGACCACGGTTTCGCCTTCCACCACGGTGGACGAATGCATGCGGCTGTGCACGGAACTGCGCGTGCGCCACCTGCCAGTGATCGAGAACAACCAGCTGGTGGGCATCGTGTCGATCGGCGATCTGGTCAAGGCGGTCATCACCGACCAGGCGGCCGAAATCGACCACCTGCAGCGTTACATCGCCGGCTGACCCACTTACTGCGCCTGGCCCACCATCCACTTTACGGTGGCTTCAACCTGCGCGTCGGTCAGCGCCGGGTTGCCGCCCTTGGCCGGCATGTGGTTGCCGTCAGGGCCGGTGTAGCCGTCGACCGCGTGCTTGACCAGGGTGGCGAGGCCTTCCTTGATGCGCGGTGCCCACGCCGACTTGTCGGTGATTTTGGGCGCGCCCGCGGCACCGGTCGAATGACAGGTGGTGCACAACTTGTCGAAAATGACCTTGCCATCGGTGGTGCCACCGTAGGCGACCTGCGATGCCGCTGCCTTGTCCGATGCGGCCTTGGCGGCCGCCATCGCCGCGCGCCCGGTATCGCCCGCATACACGGCGGCTACCGGCGTGATGCGCGCGCCCGCCTGCTGCACCTCGAGCTGGTTGTTGTCTTTCGGCAACGATGACCACACCAGCGTGCCGACGATGATGAACACCACCGCGGTGCAGCCGAGCATGGCAATCATGATCGCGAAATGCCGCATGAAGGTACGGTCGGACGGGGTGAGATGCGTGCTCACTGGCAAACTCCGGTCAAATTGGCGGGCGGCGTCCCCAAGTCCCGCGAACGCCACAACCGCGCAAGTATATCCTGCGGCCCGGGCGGCACCAAATGGCCGCCGCGTTGACGGGCCATGCACGGCGCCACCGCTACGAGCACCGCCTGTCGCCGCGGCGCGTTCGGCACGACGCATGCCAGACGCCTACTCGACCTGATCGTCATCGGCCCCGGCGGCGCCACGCTGGCGCAGCGGCTCGCGCCGACCGGCAAGCAGATCCTGATGCTTGAGCGCGGCAACTTCCTGGAACGCGCACCGGACACCCGGAATCCACGCGAGGTGTCCATCGACAACGCCCACCAGGCGAATGAAACCTGGTACGACAAGGGCGGGATGGCCTCGCATCCGGACCCGCACTATTTCGTCGGCGGCAATTCCAAGATGTATGGCGCGGCGCTGTTCCGGTTGCGCGAATGCGACTTCGAACGGCTCGAGCACGCCGAGGGCATCTCGCCCGAATGGCCGTTGAAGTACGACGTGTTCGCGCCGTACCGCGACCAGGCCGCGCACCAGGCCAGCACCGCGCGCTTTGGCACCGACCCGGCAACCTCGGTGCTCGACCTCGACGGCAAGGCGTACGAACCGGACAACCTGTATGTCGTGGACGCCAGCTACTTTCCCTCGATTGGCGCGGTCAATCGGACGCTCACCATCATCGCCAACGCCCTGCGCGTGGCCGACCGCATCGCGGAGCGGCTGGGCTGATCGGCGCGTTCCGATGCGGCCACGACCGGCACCTGAACGCGGAAACAACTTCCAACTCGCTAACATCAGGCATTTCGCACTACGAGTGACCGCACGAGGTGCCGCGCAACCATCGCCCACAAACCTGGCTTCGCAGGCTCCGGCCTGGGTCGGCGGCACGCCCGCGGCGCGCCCCGCAGGAGCCGCCATCGAAGCACCCGCAGAATCCCGCGTCGCGGCCCGTTCCGGCCGCTGCGCTGGCGCGTGAGCACGCGCACCTCGCACGCGCTGCCGCGTTCGACCTGGACAAGGCGCTGGCTGCACACGACCGCAGCTTGCGCCACGCCTATGCGGTTGCACGCACCGCGGCCATCGACAATCGCCGCGTCGAACCCGCGGCCGAATGGCTGATCGACAACGTCTACCTGGTGCGCAACGAGATCCGGGAAGTGCGCGAGGCGCTGCCCGCGAACGTATGGAAGCGGCTGCCGCGCGGCGACGTCGACGGCCGGGTGGTGCCGCGGATGCTGCGGGTGTTGCACGCATGCATCGCGCAACTTGACGGCAACGTCGAACCCGAAGCGGTCGAGCGCTACCTCGACGACTACCAGTCGCACGCAACCTTCGAACTGGTCGAGCTGTGGACGCTGCCGGTACTGGTGCGGGTGGCATTGGTGGAAGGCCTGGCCGACGCGGCCACCGCGATCACGCGGCGCATGCAGGCTTACTCCAACGCCGAGGCATGGGCCGAACGCCTGATCGGCGTCGCCACGCGCGCGCCCAACGACATGCTGGTCAACGTCGCGGAAATGGCACGCACCGACCTGTTCGCGTCGCCCGCGTTCGCGGCCGAGTTCTACCGCCTGCTCGAGGGCAAGCACCCGTCGCTGAAGCTCGCGCTCACGTTCGCCGAGCAGCAGCTGGAACAGCGCGGCACCAGCGTGTCGCGCGTGATCGACGACGAGTCCCGCGCACAGGCCGCGGACCAGGTTTCCATCGCCAACCGCATCAACAGCCTGCGCCGCATCGGCGAGTACAACTGGTCGGAACTGCTGGAACGCGTCGGCAAGGTCGACCGGATCCTGGGCCAGGATCCGGCTGGCGCCTACGCCGGCATGGACTTCGCGACGCGCGGGCGCTACCGCCACGCGGTGGAAGTGCTGGCCCTGCGCAGCGGTCGGGCCGAAGTGGACGTGGCGCAACGCGCGCTGGAACTGGCGCAGCGGGGTTGTGCGCCCGGCGCCGATCCACGCCGCCGCCACGTCGGTTATTTCCTGATCGGCGCGGGGGCCGCCACCTTCGCGCACGCACTGGGTGCGCGCGCTCCCGCGGAATTCCGCATCGCGGAGGGCCTGCGCCGTTGGCCCTCCGCGACCTACCTTGGCAGCATCCTCGGCACCAGCCTGCTGATTACCGTATTGGTCGCGACCGGCCGCCACTGGTACTTCGGCGCGATGCCGCTGGCGTCCGACTTCGTGTTGCTGGCCGCGGTGTTCATTGCCGCCAGCCAACCCGCGGTGGCGATCGTGAACTGGCTGCTGGGCATGCTGGTGCCCGCGCGCCTGCTGCCGCGCATGTCGTTTTCCGGCGGCATTCCCGACGAATGCCGCACGCTGGTGGTGGTGCCGTGGCTGCTGGGCAGCCCGCAGGGCCTCGCCGAACAACTGGATGCGCTGGAAATCCGCTACCTCGGCAACCGCGATCCGAACATGCACTATGCGTTGCTGACGGATTTCCCGGACGCCCCGGAACGCGACATGCCCGGCGACAGCGCGTTGCTGGCCGCCGCGACCTCCGGCATCGACCGGCTCAACGCGAAGTACCCGTTGCCGGGCAGCACGCGCTTCCATCTGTTCCACCGGCCGCGCGAGTGGAACCCGCGGCAGTCGGTATGGATGGGCTTCGAGCGCAAGCGCGGCAAGCTGGGCGACTTGAACCGCGTGCTGCGCGGCACCCGTCCCGAGCGCGCCTTCAGCGTGACCGTCGGGGACGTTGCCGCCCTGCAGACGACGCGCTACGTGATCACCCTGGACGCCGACACCCAGTTGCCGCCGGAGGCCGCGCGCAAGCTGGTCGAAACCATGGCGCATCCGCTGAACCGTCCGTGGTTCAGCAAGGGCTCGCGGCGCGTGATCGCGGGCTACGGGCTGCTGCAGCCGCGCATCTCGGTGACGTTCGGCAGCACGCGGCCCAGCCGCTTCGCACGCCTGTTCAGTGACGCCACCGGGCTCGACCCGTACACGCGCGCGGTGTCGGACGTGTACCAGGACCTGTTCGGCGAAGCCTCCTTCGTCGGCAAGGGCATCTACGACATCGACGCGTTCAACCGTTCGGTCGGCACCCGCTTCCCCAACGACCTGATCCTGTCGCACGACCTGCTGGAAGGTTCGTACGCACGCACCGGGCTGGTCAGCGATATCGAGCTGATCGAACACCAGCCCAACCGCTATTCGGTGGACGTGCGCCGCCGCCATCGCTGGACGCGTGGCGACTGGCAGATCGTGCAGTGGCTGTTGCCGATCGTGCCGGGCCCGCGCCGGCGTGGCCTGCGCAACACCTTGAAGGCACACCACCGCTGGAAAATCCTCGACAACCTCAGGCGCGGGCTGGTGCCGTTGGCGATGCTGGTGCTGCTGCTGCGCAGCTGGGTGCTCGGCGACGTACCCGATTACTGGACGCTGGTGCTGGTGGCATTCCTGCTGGGGCCGTCCATCCTGACTGCGTTCGCGCAGGTGCTGCGCAATGCGTGGCTGCGCGTGCCGCCGCGCCGCTGGCGCAACACCTGGCGCGGCATCCGCGACGTGCTGTTGCGCGAGCTGTTCGCGATCGCGACGTTGCCGTTCGAGGCCATGCTGAACCTCGATGCGATCACGCGCAGCGCCGGACGCCTGCTGTTCACCCGCAAGCATTTGCTGGAATGGACGCCGATGACCGACGCGATGCGCGGCGCGGCCTCCAGCCTTCCTGGCTACCTGCGCCTGATGTGGGTGGCGCCCGCCACCGCAGCGATCGCGGGGGTCGTGATCGGCATGCACGCGCTGGCCTCCCTGCCGGCGGCGGCGGTGTTCCTGGTGCTGTGGTTCGCGGCGCCCGTGATCGCGTGGCTGATCAGCCGCACCCCGCCGCGCCCGCCGCTGCCGCTGGACACGACCCAGCGCGCGTTCCTGCACGGCGTCGCCCGCCGCGTATGGCTGTGGTTCGAAACCTTCGCCGGCGCGGACGAAAACTGGCTGCCGCCCGACAACTGCCAGGTGTTTCCGGCCGAACAGGTCGCGCACCGCACCTCGCCCACCAACATCGGCATGGCGCTGCTGGCCAATTTGACCGCCTGCGATTTCGGCTACCTGACGCCCGGCGGCCTGCTCGCGCGCACCGCGGCCATGCTGGACACGCTGCACCAGCTGCCGCGCCACCGCGGCCACTTCTACAACTGGTACGACACGCAGACCCTGCAACCGCTGCCGCCACGCTACGTCTCCAGCGTAGACTCGGGCAACTTGATGGGCTGCCTGCTGGTGCTGGCCAACGCACTGGAGCACACCGACGACGAACCGCTGGTGTCGCGCACGCTGGGCAGCGGCCTGCGCGACACCACGCGCATCCTGGGCGAACTGCTGCCCGGCGTCGATGCGGCCGATCCGCACGCCAACCTGGCATTGGCGGCCACCTTGAACGAGCTGGACACGCTCGTCACCGACGCGGTCGCGAACGCGGACGCGCTGCCGGTGCTGCACGGATTGCTGGCCCGCATCGACACCGAAGCCGGGCGCCTGTCGCAACTGGGGGCCGACAACGGCATCGCGGGTGAATTCGCCGCGTGGAGTGCGGCCTTGGCAAGCCAGGCCGCGGCCGCCTGCGAGGAGCTGGATGCCCTGGCGCCGTGGCTGGCGCTGGGCGATTCCGGCAGCGATGACGCCACCACCCGCGCGCTGCTGGCGGAACTGGAACGCAACCCGACGCTGCGGCGCGCACTGGCCCTGGCCGACACCATCCCGGCGCGGCTCGCGGCTGGAAACGACGGCGGCGCCCCCGACCTGTGCGCGGCGCTGGCCGAAATGCGCGCGACCCTCAACCGCCGCCGGGACGACGCACGCGCGCAGGCCGCGGCCTGCCGCGAACGCGCGACGATGGACCTGGCGTTCCTGTGGGACAAACAACGCGAACAGTTCACCATCGGCTACGACGTCGAACGCGACAAACGTGACGCCGGCCGCTACGACCTGCTGGCATCCGAGGCGCGCATCCTCTCCTACGTCGCGATCGCGCAGGGCCAGGTGCCGCCCTCGCACTGGTTCAAGCTGGGCCGGCTGCTGACCATCGCCGCGGGACGCCCGGCGCTGGTGTCGTGGTCGGGCTCGATGTTCGAGTACCTGATGCCGAACCTCCTGATGCCGGTCCACCACGGCACCCTGATCGAGGACACCTGCGATGCCGCGGTGGCGCGCCAGATCCGCTACGGCTCGCAGCAACAGGTGCCATGGGGCGTTTCGGAATCGGCCTACAACGCGACCGACGCCAACCTGACCTACCAGTACCGCGCGTTCGGCGTGCCGGGACTGGGCCTGAAACGCGGGCTGGGCGAGGACCTGGTGGTAGCGCCCTACGCGACGGTGATGGCCTTGATGGTCGATGCGCCCGCCGCCTGCGACAACCTGGAACACCTCGCGGCGCTCGGCGCGCTGACCCGCTACGGCTTCTACGAAGCGCTCGACTACACCGCCGGACGCGTCAGCGAAGGCGAGGATTTCGCGCTGGTGAAAAGCTGGATGGCACACCACCACGGCATGAGCTTCCTGGCGCTGTCCTCGCTGCTGAACCGCCAGCCGATGCAGCGCCGCTTCGCGCGCGAGCCGATGTTCGCCGCCTACGAGCTGCTGTTGCGTGAAAAGGTTCCCGAGGCGCGCCCGCGCCATCCCGCCACCCTGGACGTCGAGCAGCCGCGCCAGACCCGCGCGCGCGTGCACGCCGAAATCCGCGAGATCGCGCGCATGGATTCGCCGCTGCCGGAGGCGCACCTGCTGTCCAACGGCAATTACCACGTGATGCTCACGCAAACCGGCGCGGGCTACAGCCACTGGCGCGGGCTCGCGGTCACCCGCTGGCGCGGCGACGCCACCCGCGACGACCAAGGCACGTTCATTTGCCTGCGCGATGCCGATTCCGGCAAGGCATGGTCGGCCACGTACCAGCCACTGGGCGACGCCAACGGCAGCTGCCGCGCGACCTTCTCGCAGGCGCGCGCGGAATTCCACCGCGACGACAACGGTATCGCCAGCGAACTGCTGGTGGCGGTTTCGGCCGAAGACGACATCGAGCTGCGCCGCCTGCGGCTGACCAACCACACCGGCAAGGCGCGCACCATCGACGTCATCAGCTACGCCGAGCCGGTGCTGGCGACGCCCGACGCGGACGCGGCGCACCCGGTCTTCAGCAAGCTGTTCCTTGAAACCGAAGCCGTGCCCGACCTGGACGTGTTGCTGGTTTCGCGCCGGCCGCGCAGCCCGGACGAACACCACCCGTGGCTGCTGCACCAGATGACCACCCGCGGCGGCATCATCGGCGAGGGCAGCTTCGAGACCGATCGCGAGGCCTTCCTCGGCCGCCTGCGCGGGCTCGCCGACGCGCACGCCCTCGCCGCCGAAACGCCCGGTCCCGGACGCACCGGCGCGGTGCTCGATCCGATCGTCTCGTTGCGCCGGTGCATCCGCATCCTGCCCGGCCACACCGCCGGCATCGACATCCTGACCGGCGTCGCGCCCGACCGCGCCGCGGCGCTGGCGTTGGCCCGCAAATACCGCGAACGCCACCTGCACCAGCGCGTGTTCCAACTGGCCTGGACCCACGAACAGGTGACGCTGCAGCAGCTCAACATGACTGCCGTCGAGGCGCAGCGCTACGACCACCTCGCCAGCACGCTGATGTACGGCCCGATCGCCGCGCGCAACGTTTCCGACGCCGCGCTGCCCTCGCAGTCCGCGCTGTGGAAGCACGGCATTTCGGGCGACCTGCCGATCGTGCTGGCGCGCATCGCCAACGCCAGCCAGATCGACCTGGTGCGGCACCTCATCCAGGCCCACGGCTTCTGGCAGATGAGCGGCATGGACGCCGACCTTCTGATCTGGAACGAGGAGCTGTCGGGCTACCGGCAGGAATTGCAGGAACACATCCTGTATCTGATCGAATCCGGCGCCGAGGCGCGCGGCGGCCAAGGCCGCGGGCGCATGTTCGCGTGGCGCATCGAGCACCTGCCCGCGCCCGACCGCGCCCTGATGCTGGCCGCGGCGCGCTGCGTGTTCTCGGGCGACGAAGGTCGCCTGCGCGACCAGATCGCGCGCCTGTACCCGGTGGACGGCGCGGCGCCGCGGCCCGCCCTGCTGGTGCGCCGCAAGCCGCAACCTGCCAGTTACGCGCTGCAGCCGCCGGGCGACGACCTGCTGGCTGCCAACGGCGTAGGCGGGTTCCGCAACGACGGCGGCGAATACACCATCTGGCTGGACGGCACGCACGCAACCCCGGCGCCGTGGTGCAACGTGCTGGCGAATGCTGACTTCGGCAGCGTGGTCAGCGAATCCGGTGGCGCCTATACGTTCGCCGAGAATGCCCACGAGTTCCGCCTGACGCCCTGGTACAACGACCCGCTGCGCGATGCCAGCGGCGAGGCGCTGTGGCTGCGTGACGAGGAAACCGGCGAATACTGGTCGCCGACCGCGCAACCGACACCCAGCGGCGATGCCTACCGTACCTGCCATGGTTTCGGCTACAGCCGCTACGAACACGCGCACGCCGACCTCTACAGCGAAACCAGCGTGTTTGTCGCCCACGCGGCGCCGCTGAAACTCACGCTGGTGAAACTCATCAACAAGGGTACGGAACCACGTACGCTGTCGCTCACGAGTTACGTCGAATGGGTCCTGGGCGAGCATCGGGAACGTGCCGGCCGCCACGTGCGCACCGAATTCGATGCCGCCGCGGGCGCGGTGTTCGCGCAGAACCCGTACCACGACGTGTTCGCCTCGCGCGTCGCGTTCCACCGCCTGTGCGTCGCACAGCCGGAGTTCACCTGCGACCGCCGCGCGTTCATCGGACGCAACCGCAGCCTCGCCGCGCCGCTCGGGATGCGTGCAGAGGAACTCGACGGCAACGCCGGCGTCGGGTTCGACGCCTGCTCCGCGCAGCGCACCACGTTCGAACTGGCGCCGGGCGAAGAGCTGGAACTGGTGGTAGTGCTCGGCGCCGCCGCCAGTGCCATGCAGGCACGCGACCTGCTGAAAACGTTTGCGGACTGCGACGCCGCGCGCACCGAATTGGAACGCGTGCGCGGCCATTGGCACGCCACACTGTCGCAGCTGCGCGTGCGCACGCCGGACGTTGCCACCAACCTGCTGGTGAACGGCTGGTTGCCGTACCAGGTGCTGGCTTCGCGCCTGCTCGCGCGCAGCGGCTACTACCAGTCGGGCGGCGCCTGGGGCTTTCGCGACCAGCTGCAGGATGCGATGGCGCTCTTGCACCTCGCCCCTGAGCTCGCACGCGCGCAACTGCTGCGTTCGGCGCGCCACCAGTTCCGCGAAGGCGACGTGCAGCATTGGTGGCATCCGCCCACGGGCAAGGGCGTGCGCACGCGCATCACCGACGACCTGTTGTGGCTGCCGTGGTGCACGGCCGAATACGTGCGCGTCACTGGCGACACCGCGGTGCTGGACGAATGCACGCCGTTCCTGGAAGGCCGCGCGCTCGCCGCCGACGAGGAATCGGTGTACGAGGACGTACGCGTCACCGGCGAGTCGGCGAGCCTGTACGAACACTGCCTGCGCGCGATCCGCCACGCGCTCCGCTTCGGCGCGCACGGCCTGCCGTTGATGGGCGGCGGCGACTGGAACGACGGGATGAACCGGCTGGGCCTCCACGGCCGCGGCGAAAGCGTATGGCTGGGCATGTTCCTCACCGACGTGCTCGCGCGCTGCGTGCCGCTGGCGGATCTGCGCGGCGATGCCGTGGCCGCCCGCGACCTTGCCTCCACCGCAACCGAGCTCAAGGCCATGCTGCAGCGCCACGCCTGGGACGGCGACTGGTACCTGCGGGCGTGGAACGACGACGGCGTCGCGATCGGCTCCGCGCGCAGCGAGGAATGCCGGATCGACTCGCTGCCGCAAAGCTGGTCGGTGCTGGCCAAGCTTGGCGACCGCGCGCGCAGCGAACGCGCCATGGACGCGGTGCTCTCGCAACTGGTCGACCCGGCCGCGGGCATCGTGAAACTGTTCACGCCACCATTCGACCGCACGCCGCTCGATCCGGGCTACATCAAAGGCTACGTGCCGGGCGTGCGCGAAAACGGCGGCCAGTACACCCACGCCGCGGTGTGGGTGGCGATGGCGCTGGCGCAACTCGGACGCACCGACGACGCGTGGCGCATCGCGCACATGCTGAACCCGGTCAACCACACGACCGACTCCGCCGCCGCGCGACGCTACCGGCTGGAGCCCTACGCCGTCGCCGCGGACGTGTACGCGGCCGAGGCTCACGTCGGGCGCGGTGGCTGGAGCTGGTACACCGGCTCGGCCGGCTGGATGTACCGGCTGCTCACCGAATCATTGCTGGGCCTGCGCCGCGAAGGCGACCGCCTGCACATCGAGCCGCGCGTACCCGATGACTGGCGGCACTGGTCCGCCGACTGGCGCCACGGCAGCACCCACTACCGCATCGAGTTCGCGCGCCAGACGGGCGACGCCGGCGTCGCCGAAGTCAGCGTGGACGGCGTCCCGCAAGCGGACCACGCGATCACACTGGTCGATGACGGCCACCCCCACGCGGTGCGGGTGCGCTTCGGCAAGACCGTCCCGCCGACCGCCGTGGCGGCCGACGCCGCGTTTCCGGTGGATCCGCGTTGACGCCACGCTCACGGCCCATCGGGAAGATTTCCGGTTTGAGCGAAGGAAGCGCCGCATGACCACCACGTTCACCACCAACCTCGACGCCCCCGGGAGCGAACTGGCCCACGTCTGGAGCCACACCGTGGGCAGCGGCCGCGCGGCGCTCGCGTTGCGCGCCGACTGGCAGGCGCAGATGCGCAAGACCCACGCCGAACTCGGGGTGCGCTACGTGCGCTTCCACGGCCTCCTGAACGACGAGCTGTGCACCTACCTGATCGAGATGGACAGGGACCTGTACTCGTTTTTCAACACCGACCAGATCTTTGATTTCCTGGTCTCGATCGGGATGAAGCCGTTCGTGGAACTGTCGTTCATGCCGACCGCGCTGCAGACCGGCGGCGATATCGTGTTCTTCTACAAGGCCAACGTCACGCCGCCGCGCGACTACGCCAAGTGGGCCGACCTGATCACGCGCCTGGTCAAGCACTGGGTCGAGCGCTACGGCATCGACGAAGTGCGTTCGTGGTACTTCGAGGTCTGGAACGAGCCCAACCTCGACGCGTTCTGGAAGGGTAAGCAGGCCGATTACTTCAAGCTGTACCAATACACGGCGAGCGCGATCAAGGACGTCGAT
>JAICHS010000031.1 GCA_025924775.1 Rhodanobacteraceae bacterium | reverse complement strand
CCCGACACCGTGCTGATCGGCCCCAACTGCCCCGGCATCATCACCCCCGGCGAGTGCAAGATCGGCATCATGCCCGGCCACATCCACCAGCCGGGCAAGGTCGCGATCGTGTCGCGCTCGGGCACGCTGACCTACGAGGCCGTGTTCCAGACCACCAACGTGGGCTTGGGCCAGTCCACCGTCATCGGCATCGGCGGCGACCCCATCAACGGCATGAGCTTCATCGACTGCCTGAAGCTGTTCCAGGACGATGCGCAGACCGAAGGCATCATCATGGTCGGTGAGATCGGCGGCAGCGCCGAGGAAGAGGCGGCCGAGTTTATCGAAGAGAACGTCACCAAGCCGGTGGTTGCGTTCATCGCCGGCGCCACTGCGCCTCCGGGCAAGCGCATGGGCCACGCCGGCGCGATCATTTCCGGCGGCAAGGGCACCGCGGCCGGCAAGTTCGCGGCGCTGGAAAAGGCTGGCGTCACCACCGTCAAGTCGCCGGCAGACTTGGGCGCCGCGCTGGCGAAGAAGATGAAGTAGCGCGATTTCGCTCCCCCCGCTTGCGGGAAAGGGGGCCGAATGGAGTCATCCACGATACGCTGGTGATGGTCCTTCCCCCGCTTGCGGGGGAAGGTGCCCGCAGGGCGGATGGGGGTGGGCTGCAGGACGGAAGCGCATGCGCCAAGGAGCCAAGACTGGTTTCGCGCGTCGGCTACGTCGCGACATGACCGATGCCGAACGCAGGCTATGGCATTATCTGAGGCGTCGACAGCTTCTTGGTTTCCGGTTTCGGCGTCAGTTTCCGATCGGTCCATATATTGTGGATTTTGCTTGCCTCGAAGCCAAGCTGGTTATTGAAGTCGATGGCAGTCAGCACTTCGATGCCGCGGGCGACATTGCGCGCACGCAGCGGTTGCATGAACACGGCTATCGCGTGTTGCGGTTCTGGAATAACGATGTGTTGATACGCACGCAGCAAGTGCTGGCGGCCATTCATGACGCCCTTGGCGCGGTCGGCCCCCATCCCGGCCTTCCCCCGCAGGCGGGAGAAGGAGACAAGCCATGACCACACTGCGGCTCGCGCTTGCGCAATTCGATTTCCCGGTCGGCGCGGTCGCGGCCAACGCGGACCGGGTGCGCGCGCTGCTGCACGAGGCGAAGGCCGGCGGTGCCGACCTGCTGGTATGCCCCGAACTGGCGTTGAGTGGCTATCCGTCGGAAGACCTGTTGTTGCGCCCGAGTTTCCTGGCTGCCTGCCAGTCCGAAATGGACCAACTGGCGGCGGAGAGCGACGGCCTCGCCACGCTGGTCGGCTTTCCGCACAGCGAAGGCGTGGCGTACAACGCGGCGGCGCTGTTGCGCGACGGCCGCATCGCGCAGGTCGCGCACAAGTGCGTGCTGCCCAACTACGGCGTGTTCGACGACAAGCGCTGGTTCGAACCCGGCCACGCGGTGACCGTCACCACGCTCGAAGGCGTGCGCGTGGGCCTGCTGATCTGCGAAGACGTGTGGCAGCCGGAACCCGCCGCGGCGGCCGCGCGCGCGGGCGCGGAGGCGATCGTCGTGATCAACGCATCTCCATTCGACACCGCCAAGCAGGCGCAGCGCGAAACCTTGTTGTCCTCGCGCGCGCGCGAAACCGGCTGCGCGATTGCCTACCTCAACATGGTCGGTGGCCAGGATGAAGTGGTGTACGACGGTGCGTCGATCCTGGTGGATGGCGACGGCCGCATCGCGGCACGCGCACCGGCGTTCGTGGATGCCTTGTTGTGGGTGGAGTTCGACCCCGCGTCACGCAAGTGGGCGGCGCGCGACTGGCCGATGGCCGGGGATGCCACGCCCGAAGCCGTGCTGTACGCGGCGCTGGTGCGCGGCGTGCGCGATTACGTTCACAAGAACGGCTTCGAAGGCGTGTTGCTGGGGCTTTCCGGCGGCATTGATTCGGCGCTGACACTGGCGATCGCGGTGGACGCGCTGGGTGCCGACAAGGTCACCGCCGTGATGTTGCCCTCACGCTACACGTCCGAACTGTCCTTGCGCGAGGCGCAGGCGCAGGCACAGGTGCTGGGCGTCGGGTACCTCGACGTTGCGATCGCCGGCGTGGTGGATGCCGCCGCCGCGGCGCTGGCTCCGGCCTGCGGTGAACTGGCCGATCTGACCGCCCAGAACCTGCAGGCGCGCAGCCGCGGGCTGCTGTTGATGGCGTTGTCCAACCAGACCGGCAAGCTGCTGCTGACCACCGGCAACAAAAGCGAGATGGCGGTCGGCTACGCCACGCTGTACGGCGACATGTGCGGGGGCTACGCGCCGCTCAAGGATGTGTACAAGACGCAGGTGTACGCGCTGGCGAAGTGGCGCAATGGAGCTGGGGAGAAACCGGGGTCAGAGTGCACTTTCGAGGCCCGGCTCCGCGTGGATACGGTTACTTCCACGAAAGTGCACTCTGACCCCTCGGCATTTCCCATACCCATCGCGGTGATCGAACGCCCGCCATCGGCCGAACTGCGCGCCGACCAGACCGACCAGGATTCGTTGCCGCCTTACGATGTGCTGGATGGCATCCTCAAGCGCTGCATCGAGGGTGCCCAGTCGCAGGCCGATATCGTGGCTGCCGGCTACGCTGCGGACGACGTCCAGCGCGTGGTGCGGCTGCTGTACGTCAGCGAATTCAAGCGCCGCCAGGCGGCACCGGGACCGCGCGTTTCGACCTGCGCGTTCGGGCGCGAGCGGCGTTATCCAATCTCGAACGCCTGGCGCTGATCCGGTTTCCCCGCTGCCGGCAGGTTGCGTGTCCGCTTGCCGCCGGCGAACGAAACCGCGCTCGGTCAGTGCGAGCTGGTCAGCGGAATCAACCGCCATGCCCACGAATGGTGCTTCGGCCAGCGGTTGGGGTTGCGCAGGTACGGGTGGTCGGGGTAGTTGAGCTTGAGCACCTGCGCGGTCTGTTCAGCCAGCTTCTGCTGCCCCAGCAGGTGATAGCTCTTGGCCAGCACCGCCAGTGCATCGGCCGTCTGCGGCGATTGCTGGTAGTGCGAAATGATGTACTTGGCGCGATCGGCCGCGGCGATGTAGGCCTTGCGCTGCAGGTAATACTCCGCCACGTTCAGTTCGGACTGCGCCAGCTGGTTGCGCAGATAGATCATGCGCTGGCGGGCATCCGCCGCGTAGCGGGTGGTGGGATAGCGCGCGACCAAGGTGTTGAAGTCGTCGAAGGATTGCAGGACGTAGCCCTGGTCGAAGCGCGACGGGCTGATCTTGGCCAGCTTCTGCATGCCGCTTTCGGTGCGGTCGAAATTGATCAGGCCGCGCAGGTAGTAGGCGTAGGCGACGTGCTTCTGGGTCGGGTAGGTCTTGATGAACTCGTTGATGGTCGAGTAGGCGTCGTCGTACTTGTCATCCTTGTACTGCGCGTAGGCCAGCTCGATCTGCGACTGTTCGTTGTAGGAACCGTACGGGAAGCGCGAAATCAGCTTCTGGTACACGGTCTCCGCGGCGCCCCAGTTGCTGTCCTGCGACAATGTGTGTGCGCGCTGGTACAACTGCTCGACCGTCATGTTGTTGAGCGTTTCCTTCTTGCCGTGGTGGAACAGCGAGCAGGCACCGACGGCCAGCAGCAGCGGCAGCAGCAGGGCAATCTTCAGCAGCGGGGCGGAGCGACGGAATGGCATTGGGCAAGTCTTGGCGAGCGCAAACGGGCATGATAGCGGAATCCGTACGGCCCAAGCGGCAAGGCGGTCGGCATGGCTGAACGGCCACTGCGTGCGGATGTCCCGCCGGAACTTGCGGGGCAACGCTTCGACCAGATCCTGCCGGGAATGTTCCAGGGCTATTCGCGCTCGCACCTGGCCGCCGAGATAAAGGCAGGAAGGATCCGGCTGGACGGGCACGTGGTTGCGCCGCGCACGCTTGTCCACGGCGGCGAGGCGATCGAATGGGCGCGCACGGCAGAGCCTGTGCTGGGCGACCGGCCCGAGGCCATCGCGCTGGACATCGTGTACGAGGATGCCGACCTGCTTGTGGTCAACAAGCCGGCCGGGCTGGTGGTGCACCCGGGCGCCGGCAACCGCGACGGCACCCTGCTGAACGCGTTGCTGCACCACGATGCGGCGCTGGCGCAGGTGCCGCGTGCCGGAATCGTGCACCGGCTGGACAAGGACACCTCCGGGCTGCTGGTCGTGGCGCGGACGTTGCCCGCGCAGACCGCGCTGGCGGCGATGCTGGCCGCGCGCGACGTGCATCGCCGCTACGTGGCCATCGTCAATGGCGTGCCGGTGGCGGGCGGCACCGTCGATGCGCCGCTGGACCGGCACCCGAGCGACCGGCTGCGCCGCGCGGTGCGCGAAGGCGGCCGTCCTGCCGTCACCCACTATCGCGTGCGCGAGAAATTCCGCGCGCAGGCACTGCTGCAATGCGAGCTTGAAACCGGCCGCACCCACCAGATTCGCGTGCACCTGGCGCATGCCGGCTGGCCGCTGGTGGGCGACCCGTTGTACGGACGCGGCTTGCGCCTGCCGCGCGGTGCAGCCCCTGCGCTGGCCGAAGCGTTGCGCGGATTCCGCCGCCAAGCATTGCACGCCGAGCACCTGGCCTTCGTGCACCCCGTCACGGGCGAAACCATGGCCTTCGATGCGCCCCTGCCGCCGGACCTGCGGATGTTGCTGGAAGCCTTGCGCGCGGATGCCGCCGCGGACGCGCCGTGACAGGATGACGGCATGAGCGAAAGTGGCGTTCCAAAATCCGGGGATTGTTGCGGGGGCGCGCAGCTGCACGCAGCACTGCGGCGCGAATTCCAGGCCATGCGGTTGCGGCCCGGGTGGCCTGCGCCGGCCATGGTGCAGGCGGCCGTGACGACCCGTGAAGGCCCCTTGCCGACCCAGAATTCGGCCTACGGATTCAACGTCGGCACCCGCTGTGGCGACGACCCCGCGCTGGTCGCGCGCAACCGCGCGTTCCTGCGTGACGCGTTGGCGCTGCCGGCGGAACCGCGCTGGCTGCATCAGGTGCACGGCGTGCGTGTCGTTGTGCTGGATCGCCCCTTCTCCGACCCACTTCCGCAAGCGGGAGAGGGCGATGTGCGCGCGACCCCCACGCACGATTTTCTTCCCCCGCGGGCGGTGGAAGAAGGTATTCCAGGCGCATCTACCGACAAAGGTTTCCTTCCCCCGCTTGCAGGGGAAGGTGGCCGAAGGCCGGAAGGGGGGAACATTGCGCTGACGCCCGCTGCGGAACCCGAAGCCGACGCCGCCGTCACGCGCACACCCGGCGTCACGCTGGCCATCCAGACCGCCGACTGCCTGCCAGTGTTGTTCTGCGCCGACGATGGTTCGGAAATCGCCGCCGCACACGCCGGTTGGCGCGGGCTGTCCGCCGGCGTGCTGGAAGCGACGCTGGCCGCGATGCAAACCCCGCGCGCGAACATCCTGGCGTGGCTCGGGCCCGCGATCGCCGCGCAATCCTACGAAGTCGGCGAGGAAGTGCGCGCGGCATTCCTTGCGCATGACGTGCGGGCGACGTCGGCATTCACCGCGACGCGCCCCGGTCACTGGTTGTGCGATCTGTACGTGTTGGCGCACCAGCGTTTGCGCGCCGCTGGCGTGCCTCAGGTGTTCGGCGGCGGCCTCGATACCTTCACCGACCCGCGTTTGCACTCTTATCGTCGCGATGGAGCCCGCAGCGGGCGGATGGTGAGCCTGATCTGGTGCACGCCCGTGTGATGTGGCGACGGCCGTTGTTGCAGCGAGCGGCCGCGAGCGTCTCAGTCCTGCTCGGTTCCGTCGAGCCCGGTGGGCCCGCCAATCGCCTGGGTATAGTTGCGCTGCAGGTATTCCTGCGCGACGGTTGCGATGCGCGCGAGCATGCCATGGTCGGTACCGCCGAACGACCACGCTCCCCCCATCGCAGCGGCACGCTGGTAGAACTCAGGGTCCGCGATGACTCGACCGGTTTGCTTGTCGGTCAGTTTCATCCGCATCACCACCGCTGAGCTCCCGGCGAGCGCACCGGCAAAGAAGCGAGCGCCACCACCCACGAACTTGAGCTCCTCGATCTGGAGTTCGACCACCAGTGTACGACCGCTCTGGCTGTGGTTCTCCCAGCCGTAGAGCGTGCCGCCGACGCGTTGCTGCGCATAGGTCGAGATCTTGGCGATGGCGTCCGTTTCGTGCGCTGCCGCACTTGATGCCGTCAACGGCATGAGTTGAAAGTGTTGAAAATGCGCCAACGGCTCAGCGGGTGGCGGGTTGGTTGTCACATCCGGTCGGATGTTGGTGACGCATGCAGAGCAGAGCAGTGCCAGCAAAGCGGGTAGCAGCCAACGACAACGCATGATTTTTCCCCTGATTTTCCCCAACTCGATCGCGCAAGTTGCGTGCCATTTACCGTTGTCGGGGCTCACCGCCGCAACAGTTGCAGTGGCGGCGTGCGCAGCACACCGCGGGTACCCACCAAGCCCAGCGCGGCGACTACGGCCGCCGCAACGATCGCCGCGATCGCGAGTTGTGGCCACGGTGGCGCGAAGGCCTGCATCCGGAACACCGAATGGGCCAGCCAGGTGCCGCCGATGGCGGCGGCCAGCAGCGCGGTCGCGCCAGAGATCGCGCCCAGCAACCCGAACTCACACAATGCCGCCATCCGCAGTTGTGCGCGGCGTGCGCCGAGGGTGCGCAGCAGCGCGGCTTCATGCCTGCGTTCGGCGGCGCTCATGGTCAGGGCGGCAGCCAGCACCAGCGCGCCGGCCAGCAGGCTGAAGGCCAGCACCCAGCGCGCCGCGGTGGTGACCTGGCCCACGATCTGGCGCGCGCGATCCAGCAGGTCGTCCACGTCGATCAGCGACAGGTTGGGGTAGTCGCGTGAAAACGCGGCCAGCGCGTGCGCATCGCCGGACGGCAGGTGGAAGCTCGCGATCCAGGTGTGCGGCAAGGTTTGCCCGTGCGCGGGGTCCAGCAGCACGAAGAAGTTGACGTCGAAGCGGCTCCAGTCCACTTCGCGGACGCTGGTCAGCCGCGCATCGAGGTGTCGGTCGCCCACAAGGAATTCGAGCGTGTCGCCCAGCTTGAGGTCGAAGCGGTGGATCCACGCGACATCCAGCGAGACTTCCGCCTGCGCGGGGTCCTGCGCGAACCAGCGTCCTTCGACCACACGGTTGGCAGGTGGCAGCGCGCCACTCCACGACAGGCGCACCTGCTGGGACGCTTCCTGGCTGACGTCGCGGCCGCGGAACGGGGTACTTTCGACATCCACGCCGTTGATCGACACCAGCTTGCCGACGGCGACGGGCATGTCGTTGAAGCGCGTCGCGTCAAGTTTCGCCAGCGCGCCGCGCACGTCCGCGCGTTGTGGGGTTTGCAGGTTGACCACGAACCAGTTGGGCGTGTCGGGCGGCAGGTCGCGCCGCCAGTTGTCCAGCAGCGCGGGTGCAACCACCGCCAGCAACAGCAGCGCAGTCAGGCCCAGCGAGATCGCGCAGGCTTGCAGCAGGCTCAGACCGCGGCGCCGCGCCAGGGCACTGGCACCCAGTCGCAGCGCCGGGCTCAGTCGCGCCGCGTAGCGGCGGATGCACCACAGGCTGGTGAACGTCAGCAGCGCGGTGAACGCCGCGGCGCCGGCCAGGCTCGCGGCCAGCACGCCCGCGATTTTCCAGCTGCCGGTGGCGAGTGCGATCAGGCCGAGCGCGACCAGCACCGGCAGCAGATACCACGCATCGAACCGGCGCGACGTGCGCATGGCACTGCGACGGAACACGGCGATCGGTGGAATGGCCTTCAGGCGCGCCAGCGGCGGCAGCGCGAAGCCGACCAGCACCGCAAGGCCCATGCCGGCGGCGGCGAAGGCCGGGCCGAACGGCATCGGTGCACGTTGCGCCGACGGCGGCAACAGGTTGTGCGCATAGGCAAAGGCCAGTGCCGCCAAACCCAGTGCGATGGCCACGCCGGCGAACGCGGCCAGCAGCGAGGGCAATGCCAGCGTCCACGCGAGGCTGCCGAAAGTGAAACGGGATGATGCGCCCAGCGCGCGCAGCAGCGCGATTTCGTCGGTCTTGCGGCGCGCGTAACGTTGTGCCGACAACGCCACCGCGATGCCGGCCAGCAGGGCCGCCAGCAACGCCGCCAGTTGCAGGAACGCGCCGGCGCGGTCGAACGCGATCGCCAGCCGTTGCTGCACGTCTTCCGGCGTCACCAGGCGCGCGTCGCCGGGCAGGTGCGCCTTGGCCCAGCTGCGATAGGCCGCCACGTCTGTCACCCCGCCCGCGACCAGCAGCCGGTGCCGCGCGCGGCTGCCCACGCCCAGCAAACCGGATGCGCGCGCGTCGGATAGCGCCATCACCGCGTGTGGCGCAAGTGAGACCAAGCCGCTGCCGCCGGGTTGTTGCTCGATCTGCGCCGCGACCACGAGATCCATCCCGCCCACCTGCACGCGGTCGCCGGGTGTCAGGCCCAGCGCCACCAGCGCGCGGTGGTCAAGGTCGATGCTGCCGGCTGCGGGCGCGCGTGCGTTGTGGCTGCTTCCGTTGGCCGCCGTGACCACCAATTTGCCGCGCAACGGCCAGGCACCGTCGCCGGCGATGACGGACAGCAGTTGGCTGCGGTCGTGCGCGAACGCGACGCTGGGAAATTCGGCGAGCGTGCTCGTGTGCAGGCCCAGCGCCTTTGCGTGGTCGACAAAGGCCGGCGGCAACGGTGTGCTCGCGTCGATGCCGAGATCGCCGCCGATCAGTTCCGCTGCGCTCATCAGCACCGCGTTCTGCACGCGCGCCGCCAGCGTGCCGACCGCACCCAGCGCGACCACCGCCAGCAGCAATGCGGCCATCAAGGTGCGCAATTCGGGCAGCCGCCATTCGCGGCGCAGCGTGCGCAGCGCGAGGCGCGGAATGATCATGCCGCGTGCACCCGCAGGCGGCCGTCGACCAGTTCGTGCACGCGCGCGCAACGCGCCGCCAGTGCCGGGTCGTGGGTCACCAGCACCAGCGTGGTGTGGTGTTCGCGATTGAGCGAAAACAGCAGGTCCGCGATGCCGTCGCGGCTGGTGTGGTCGAGGTTGCCCGTCGGTTCGTCCGCGAACAGGATGCGGGGGTCGTGTACGAAGGCGCGCGCGATCGCCACGCGTTGTTGTTCCCCACCGGACAGTTGGTACGGGTAGTGCGCACCGCGTTCGCGCAGGCCGACGGAAGCCAGTGCGGCGCGCACGCGCGCCAGGGCGTCCGGCGCGCCGTCGAGTTCCAGCGGCAGCAGCACGTTTTCTTCCGCGGTCAGCGCCGGCAGGAGGTGGAACGACTGGAACACGAACCCGACCAGTCTCAGGCGCAGGCGCGCGCGCGCTTCCTCGTCCAGCGCCTCCAGCGCGTGGCCATCCAGCCGCACGCTGCCGCGGCTGGGCAGGTCCAGGCCCGCCAGCAGGCCGAGCAGGGTGGTCTTGCCCGAGCCGGACGCGCCCGTGATCGCGACGGTTTCCCCGACGTTCACTTCCAGGCTGACATCGTCAAGAATGTCCAGGCGGCCCGTCGGCCCCGCGACGTGCTTGCCCACTCCACTTGCGGAAACCAGCGCCATGCTTGTCCGGTTGCCAGCCTGCATCCTGCCGTCATCCATTTTGCTGTGCCTCGTGTTGCTGCTGTCGCCGTGGCCTGCCGCGGCCGCGACGCCACGCACGGTGTTGCTGTTGGGGGATTCGCTGTCTGCCGCCCACAATATCGAATTGCAGGCAAGCTGGCCCGCGTTGCTGAAAAAGCGCCTGGCCGATATGCGTCCACCGTACCGGCTGGTCAATGCCAGCATCAGCGGCGAAACGACGGCGTCCGGGCGCACGCGCCTGCCCGGCCTGCTGAAGCAATACCGGCCGCAGGTGGTGATTCTGGAACTGGGTGCCAATGACGGCCTGCGCGGGCTGCCCTTGACCGAGATCCGCAGCAATCTTGCGGCGCTGGTTGCGCAGTGCCACGCCGCTGACGCCAAGGTACTGCTGCTGGGCATCGAGCTGCCGGTGAATTACGGGCCCCAATACCGCGATGGCCTGCGCGCGATCTACGCCGACCTTGCGCGCAGCCAGCGCACCGGGCTGGTGCCGTTTCTGCTGCAGGGCATCGCGCTGGACCCGACCCTGATGCAACCCGATGGCCTGCATCCGACGGCCGCGGCCCAGGCGCGTGTGGTCGGCAACATCTGGCCGGCCTTGGCGCCGATGCTGGGAGCCGCGCCGAAAGTGCGGCCAGCGACGCCCGCGTGAGTCCGAGGCTCGCGCCCGCGCTCAGGGTTGAGCCGCGTCGAGCATGGCCGCCACCGCCCCCTGCGCGCGCAGCGCCAGTGCGTGGCGATCGCCGGCGTCGAGACCGGCGGTCGGAATCGGGGCGCCGATGCGCACGTGGATGGTGCCGGGGCGCACGCGAAAGCCGGACGCTGGCAACACCGTGCCGGAACCTTGGATGGCGATCGGTACCACCGGCACCCTGGCCGCCAGCGCGACCTGGAACGCCCCACCCTTGAACGGCCCGACCGTGCCGTCGCGGCTGCGGGTGCCTTCCGGAAACGCGCACAGGCTGTCGCCGTTGCGCACCAGTGCCACGACGCCTTGCAGGCGCGCGGCGGCCTCGCGCGCGCGGCCGCGTTCGATGAACAGCATGCCCATCGCACGCGCGTACCAGCCGATGAAAGGCACCTTGCCCAGTTCCTGTTTGATCACGAACCGGATCGGCACGGGCAGCGCGCGGAACAGCGCGCAGACGTCGATGATGGATTGATGGTTGGCGACGAACACGTGCGGCTTGGCAAAGTCCACGCGTTCCAGACCTTCCACCCGCAGCCGCGCGCCCGCGCCGAACAGCAGTCCAGGTGCCCACAGCCGCGCCGCCATCCGCAAGGGCAAGCCGCGCCGGCCGCCGGTCAGCAGCAGCACCAGCAGCGCCAGTGTGATGCACCCGGCTGTCCAGGCGATGGTGTAAACCAGTTGCACGCCGTTCCACGCGCGCCAGCCCCACGCACCGGACTTCCAGACTCCCATGCTCCGACCGCTCCCGAGGCACTTGCCCAGCGCGCAATTCTAGACGTGGATGCGGCGGCGCGAGGCGGTTGAACCGCCCCGGCCGCGGCCCTATGTTCTAGCGGTTGGCGGCACACCGCCGCTTGCGAGGATGCCTCCGTGAGAATGGACAAACTGACTTCGCGCTTCCAGCAGGCGCTCGCCGATGCGCAGTCGCTGGCGGTGGGCCGCGACCACAACATGCTGGAACCCGCGCACGTGCTGGAAGCCTTGCTGGACCAGCAGGGTGGTTCGACCACGCCGATGCTGGCGCAGGCCGGCGTCAACGTGCCGCTGCTGCGCCAACGCGTGGGCGAAATGCTGGATCAGCTGCCGAGCGTCAAGGGCCAGGAAGGCAACATCAACGTCTCGAACGAGCTGACGCGGCTACTCAACATCACCGACAAGCTGGCGCAGCAGCGCGGCGATGCGTTCATCGCGTCCGAATTGTTCGTGCTGGCCTGCGTCGAGGACAAGGGCGACATCGGGCGCGCGCTCAAGGCCGCGGGCGCCAACAAGCAGAACCTCGAGGCCGCGATCGACAAGCTGCGCGGCGGCGAAAAGGTGCAAAGCGAAGGCGCCGAAGACCAGCGCCAGGCGCTGGAGAAGTACACGCTGGACATGACCGCGCGTGCCGAGACCGGCAAGCTCGATCCGGTGATCGGCCGCGACGAGGAAATCCGGCGCGTCATCCAGGTGCTTTCGCGTCGCACCAAGAACAACCCCGTGCTGATCGGCGAACCGGGCGTGGGCAAGACCGCGATCGTCGAAGGCCTGGCGCAGCGCATCGTCAAGGGCGAGGTGCCGGAAGGCCTGAAGAACAAGCGCCTGCTGGCGCTGGACATGGGCGCGCTGATCGCGGGGGCGAAGTTTCGCGGCGAATTCGAGGAGCGCCTGAAGGGCGTGTTGAACGATCTGTCCAAGCAGGAAGGCCAGGTCATCCTGTTCATCGACGAGTTGCACACGATGGTCGGCGCGGGCAAGGCCGAAGGCGCGATGGATGCCGGCAACATGCTGAAACCGGCGCTGGCGCGCGGCGAGCTGCACTGCATCGGCGCCACCACGCTGGACGAATACCGCAAGTACCTCGAGAAGGACGCCGCGCTCGAGCGGCGCTTCCAGAAAGTGTTCGTGGGCGAGCCTTCCGTCGAGGACACCATCGCGATCCTGCGCGGGCTCAAGGAAAAATACGCCGTGCACCACGGCGTGGAGATCACCGATCCTGCGATCGTCGCGGCGGCGACGCTGTCCAACCGCTACATCGCCGACCGCCAGTTGCCCGACAAGGCCATCGATCTGATGGACGAGGCGGCTAGCCGCATCCGCATGGAGATCGACTCGAAACCCGAGGATCTCGACCGCATCGAGCGGCGGTTGATCCAGTTGAAGATCCAGCGCGAGATGCTGAAGAAGGAAAAGGACGCGGAGTCAAAGAAGCGCCTGGCCGACCTCGAGGGTGACGTCGAAAAACTCGAGCGCGAATTTTCCGACTTGAACGAGGTGTGGAAATCGGAAAAGGCCGCGCTGCAAGGCGATGCCAGCATCAAGGATCAGATCGACAAGGCGCACCACGAGCTGGAAGCCGCGCAACGCCGCCAGGATTACGCGCGCATGAGCGAAATCCAGTACGGCCAGCTGCCCGCGCTGGAAAAGCAGCTGGCGGCCGCGCAGGACGCGGAGCAGCGCGAATTCAAGCTGGTCAAGGACAAGGTGACCGCCGAGGAAATCGCGGAAGTCGTGTCGCGCTGGACCGGCATTCCGGTGTCGAAGATGCTGGAGGGCGAGCGCGAGAAGCTGCTGCACATGGAAGACGCGCTGCACCAGAACGTGATCGGGCAGAACGAAGCCGTCACGGCGGTATCGGATGCCATCCGGCGCGCGCGCGCGGGCTTGTCCGATCCCAATCGTCCGTACGGCTCGTTCCTGTTTCTCGGCCCCACCGGCGTCGGCAAGACCGAGTTGTGCAAGGCGCTCGCCAGTTTCCTGTTCGACACCACCGAGGCCATGATCCGCATCGACATGTCCGAGTTCATGGAAAAGCACTCGGTCGCGCGCCTGATCGGCGCACCGCCCGGCTACGTCGGTTACGAAGAGGGCGGCTATCTCACCGAAGCCGTGCGCCGCCGGCCGTACTGCGTGATCCTGCTGGACGAAGTGGAGAAGGCGCACCCGGATGTCTTCAACATCCTGCTGCAGGTGCTGGACGACGGGCGCCTGACCGACGGCCAGGGCCGCACGGTGGATTTTCGCAACACCGTGATCGTGATGACCTCGAACCTCGGCTCGCAGCAGATCCAGGAAATCGCCACCAGCGGCATCGACGAGGACTCGCCCGAGGCCTATACCCAGATGAAGGCCGCGGTGATGGGCGTGGTGCAGGCGCATTTCCGGCCCGAGTTCATCAACCGCCTCGACGAAATCGTGGTGTTCCATCCGCTCGACAAGTCGCAGATCCGCGAAATCGCGCGGCTGCAGACCCACTACCTGGCCAAGCGCCTGCAGGAACGCCAGATCGACATCCGGATTTCCGATGGCGCGTTGATGCTGCTGGGCAACGTCGGCTTCGATCCGGTGTACGGCGCGCGCCCGCTGAAGCGTGCGATCCAGACGCAATTGGAAAATCCGCTGGCACAGAAAATCCTGGCCGGCGAGTTCGTTGGCGGCGACACCATCGAGGTGGATGCCGCCGGCGGCAAGCTCACGTTTCGCAAGCATTGAGCGTCGCGGCCGATTGCCCGGTTCCGCCTGGTGCTACACGGGCGGACCGCGGCGAACGCGCGCGCATTGCGTGCGGGCGGACGGGTTCGTCCGTGCGGGGCGGGTGATGCAGGTCAACTGGCGCCGCTGCGGGCACGGGGATACTCCCGGTCAATCATCGAGCGACATTCAGGAGACACGCCATGCGTCCCGTTTTCCTTGCGCTGGGCCTGGTTACCCTGCTGGGGGCGACCGCCGCACCCGCGTCGGCGCAGCAGCACGCGCATCCCACGTCGGCGGCGGCTGCGAGCGCCACACCGGCGCAACGTTACGTCACCGACGCCACCCTGCGTCAGCAGATGCGTGAAATCCATGGCGCGGTCGCGACGCTTGAACGAGGGCAGGGCGACCAGGCGTCACCGCAGCAGACGACGCGGCTGGCCGACCAGGTCACCGGCAACGTCAATACCATCATCGTCAATTGCAAACTGCCGCCGGACGCGGACGCCGCGCTGCACCTGATCATCGGACCGCTGCTGCGCGACGCCAGTGCCCTCAAGGCCAATCCGGCGCGGCGCGACGCCGTCGCCGGGATGCGCGAAGCGCTCCAGCAATACGCGCGGCAGTTCGACGACCCCGGTTTTCCCGACGCACCGCGATAAAAAACCGCAACGCCGTTACGGCGGTGGTGGTGCGTGACTGCCGGATCGGCGGTCCGCCCGGGGCCGCGTCAGCGGATCAAGCCGGTCCCGGCTGGCCGTCTTCGCGCGGCACGGTGCGCGCGCGCAACAGGCGCATCGCGGCAGGCGTGGTGCGCACCATCGGGCGGAACTTGCGTTCGCGCACGGGCTGCCGCTGCAGGACGCCGCAGCGGTACAGCGCATAGCCCGCGAGCAGGGCGTGGATACCGGCGAACCACGCGAAGAGTGCCCACGCGCCGGTTGCCGACATCAAGGCGCCGGCAGCCAACGGACCCAGTGCGGAGCCGACGCCGTACACCAGCAACACGCTGCTGCTGGCGGCCAGCAGGTTTTCGGTCGTGACGTGTTCGACCAGGTGCGCGACCACCACCGGGTACACCGCGAAGGCCATGCCGCCGAACAGGAATACCAGCGCCAGCGCCGGCCATTCGCGCCCGCCCACGGCCAGTGCCGCCAGCGCGATCAACGTGGTGGCGGCGGCGACCCCGGCCAGCACTATCCGGCGGTCGCGGTGGTCGGACAAGCGGCCGATCGGCCATTGCAGGGCCGCCCCGCCGAGGATCGCGGCGCTCATGTAGGTGCCGACCGTCGTGGTGTCGAAGCCGACCCGATGCGCGTACACCGGCAGCAGGCCCCAGAAAGCGCCCATCGCAAGGCCCGATAGCAGCGCACCCGCGCCGGCGGTGGGCGCGGCCTTGAACAGCAGGCCGAGCTGCAGTTTCGGGGTTGCCTGCGGTTGTGGCTGCGCCTGACGCGTCAGCAGGACCGGCAGCGTCGCCGCGCACACCGCCAGTGCCACCACCGTGAACAGCACGAACGCCTGGTCGTCGATCCGCAGCAGTTGCTGCCCGAGCGCGAGCGCGCACAGGTTCACCACCATGTAGGTGGCGAACACGGTGCCGCGCGTGCCGGTATCCGATTGGGTGTTCAACCAGCTTTCAATGATCGCGTACAGCCCGACCAGCGTGATGCCCGTCAGCAGGCGCAGCAGCAACCAGACGACCGGATTGCTGCCGAGCGCGTGCAGCAGCACCACGCAGGCGGTGCACGCGGCGCAAAACGCGAATGCACGGATGTGGCCGATGCGCCGCACCAGCGGCGGCATCGCAAAGGTGCCGACGAAATAGCCCGCGTAGTACGCCGAAGTGAGGCCACCCAGCAGCGTGCCGGAATAATCCGCGGCCAACCCGCGCAGCGGGATCAAGGTATTGAGCAGTCCGACGCCGACCAGCAGCAGCGCGGTGCCAGTCAACAGCGAGGCAACGGGTCTGAGCATGCGCAACATGGCGTGCGTGGAAGGTGTGGCACCGCGAAGGGCTG
>JAICHS010000030.1 GCA_025924775.1 Rhodanobacteraceae bacterium | reverse complement strand
GGCGGGCATCCGCCCACCCGCACAAGCTCACCTTGTGGCCAACCTCGGCCGCTCCGATCAAGCCGCAATAATGACTGCGCATCACCCGCATTCTCCGCACGCCGGCCGCGCCGGCAAGGTAAACGTGGAATGCTAAGCCCCGAGCGGCCGCGGCGCAATCAACGGTGCACGAAACCGGGCCACGGCGGCCGCCCGGGAACGGGGCACAACGCCCGTGGTCAGGGACGCTCGCGGGCGCGGTTGCGCAGCAGCATCTTGTCGGCGCGACGCAGGGTCGATTCCAGCGGCTCACCCGCCTCGCGGACCGCCCAGCCCAGCGAAAACACCGCCGGCATGCCATCACGCGAGGCCGCTGCCAGACGCTCCGCCAGCTCGCCAACCGCATCGGCATGGGTGTGCGGCAACACGATCGCGAATTCGTCGCCGCCCAGGCGCACCACCGCATCCTGCGCGGCCGCATGGTTGGTCAGCAGGCGGGCCAGGTCACGCAACACCTCGTCGCCGCGGGCGTGGCCCTCGCTGGCATTCAGTTGTCGGAAGTAATCCACGTCCACCACCACGCAACCCCACGCCTGGTCCATCGTGGCCTGGGTCGCGAAGGTTTCGACGTAGCGCCGGGTCAGGCAACCCGTCAGCGGGTCGCGGCGGTTCTGTTCGCGCAACCGCGAGCCGTGGCGGTGCCGCAGCGTCACGTCCTGGGCCGATACCAGCACGTAGGGAGCGGGTTCGGCATTGGGGTAGCAAACGAACCGGTATTGCCACATGCGGCGCTCGCCGTTGCGCGCCTTGAACTGCAGCGTCCCGGCATCACGCAGGACGCTGCGTATGCGCCCGGCGTAATCGTCCCAGTATTCGAGCCCTTCCTCGGCCACGAAATCGCGCAGCGGCTTGCCGACCATCTGTTCACGGTCGTAGCCCAGCGCGTCCGCCATTGCCGCGTTGGCCCGCAGCAGGTTGCCGTCCAGGTCCTGCATCCAGACCATCGCCAGTCCGGAATCCACCAGGTCTTCGTAACGCGCCTCGCAGGCATGCAACGCGCCCAGCGTGGACTGTTCGCCGGACTGGTCGCGCACCAGCATCAGGTGCGAGGGAACTTCCGCGTGCGGCAGGTTGCCCATGTCGGTAATCACGTCGAACGTCCCGCCACCGGCCTTGCGGTGTTTCCAGGCTACGCCGCCGGGCGGGAGCGCCCGCCCCTCGCGCCGCAGGTAGGCGTGCAGGCGTTCGGACTCACCGGGTGCAAACAGGTCCGGCAGCCGCAGTTGCAGCATCTGTTCGCGGCTGTAGCCATAGCATTGCAGGGCCGCCGGGTTGGCATTGAGGACACGCAGGTCGGCGGCTGCGAAAGCCACCACCGGCAGCGGATTGAGGTCGAACCACACGCGCACTTCGTCGGCGCGTCGGCGGCCGAGCTTCTGCAATTCGAGTTCGCCGGTGATGTCGCGCGCCACGCCCACCAAACCCGCGATGCGGCTGCGGCCATCGTGCAACGGATACTTGCCCACCAGGAACGAACGCTCGCCATCACCGGTGCGCTGCGATTCACGGAACAGGGTCGGCAGGTCGCGCTCGAGGCAGACGCGATCGTTTTCCTCGAACGCCAGCGCGACCGGACCGGGATTCAATTCGCCGTCGCTGCTGCCCAGCATGTCCGCGACGTTGCGGCCGACCAGCGCCGCGGCCTCGTCGTTGGCGAACCGGTAGCGATGCGCGGTGTCCTTCATGAACACTGGACCGTTGCTGCGTTCACCCAGCACCTGCGCCAGTTCCGCCAGCCGTCGCAGGCTGACCAGCATCAGGATCATCACGTGGCCCGCGACCGCGAGTGCCAGCACGCCGACCAGCGCCAGCGTCCACACCGCGACGGCACTGCCGAGGTTGTCACCACCCGTCGCAGCCAATACCGCCAGCATCAACGCCGGGACCACCAGCAGGCCGAGGCCGACCCAGCCGTACCAGCGCATGACCGTGCTTGCGCCCGGTATCGCCTCGACGATGCTGAAAGTTCGCGGTTGCTTGCCCACGCAGGTGGTCCTGTCCATCGCACCGCCCAACGCGGTCTCGATGCAGCCAATTGCAAGAGCCATGCTCACGCGTGCCATTGGGGCAACGCCGCAACACTTGTTGACCGGACCGCTCTAGGGAAAGTGACGCACGTCACACTTTCTGCGCGTCCGCACCGGTGCCGCTTGGTCGAGCGCCATCGCACCGTGCCGTTCCCCCGCAACGCGCATCGGAATGGCCTTCCATGGGCCGGCTTCCCACGACAACCGCCCAGCGGTTGCGTTCAGCCCGTATCAGGTGCGCATCAACGTGGATTTGCCGAACAGGCTCTCGATCAGGTCCACCACCAGCTCGGCGGTGCGGTTGTGCTCATCCAGCGCCGGGTTCAGTTCCATGATGTCCAGCGATCCGGCGCGCCCGCTGTCGGCGATCATTTCCATGCACAGCTGGGCCTCGCGGTAACCCGGCCCGCCCGGCACGGTGGTGCCCACCGCGGGCGCGATCGAAGGGTCGAGGAAATCCACGTCGAAACTCACGTGCAGGTGGGTGTCGGCATCCATGCCGTCCAGCGCTTCCTCCATCACGCGGCGCATGCCGTGCTCGTCGATGTAGCGCATGTCGTAGATCTCGATGCCCATGTCGTGCACCAGGCGCTTTTCCTTGGGATCGACCGAACGGATGCCGATCTGGCGCACCGCGTCCGGGCTGATCGCCGGCGTGGCACCGCTCAGCGAGGTCAACGGTTCCGGACCCAGCCCGCACAGGCAGGCCACCGGCATGCCATGGATGTTGCCGGACGGGCTGATTTCGGCGGTATTGAAATCCGCGTGGGCATCCAGCCAGAACACCCGCAGCTTGCGGCCGCGATCGCGGCAATGCTTCGCCACCGCGCTGATCGAACCAATGCCAAGGCAGTGGTCGCCGCCCATCAGGATCGGCATCCGCCCAGCCTCAAGCTCGGCCAGCTCGGCGGCCATCAGCGTGCGGTTCCACGCCTCAACTTCGGGCAGGTGGCGGTAGCCGTCGCGCGGCGGCTGCCAGGGATTCAGCGGCCCGGCCAGATTGCCGCGATCGACCACGTCCAGTCCGCGCGCGGCCAGCGCCTGTGGCAACCCGGCCACGCGCAAGGCCTCGGGACCCATCGAGGCGCCGCGCGAGCCCGCGCCAATGTCGGTGGGGGCCCCGATCAGGGAAACCGGTTTCGTTTTGTCAGCCACGCGTGCCACCTGCTTGTCCGTAACCGGCCGACAAGCATAACCGTGCGCCCCGGGCGCGGCCAACGCGGCTCCGGCTAACCCGGCGCGACCGCCGCATCCAGCAAGCCCTGCACGCGCGCGACCACACCCGCAACCTGCGCACGCGTACGGCTCGGAGCGTTGCCGGAGAGCAGCTTGTCCAGTTCACGGGCCGCGACACCCAGCGCTTCCAGCCCGTAGCACGGCGCCGAACCGGACAGCTTGTGGGCGGCGTCGCGCAGGCTCAGCCAGGCGGCCTCGCCGCCGCCATCCACGCACCCATGCCAGGCCTCGATGAACGCAGTCCGCCGCACCGGCAGGCCTTCCAGGTAATGCTGCCGCAACGCTTCCAGCTGCGCCTTGAATGCAGGATCTTCAAAGTCCGCGTCTGTCACCGTCATGCGATCACCTCGCAGCAACTACGGGATGTACGGCACGACCAGTAATGCCCAGACATCCGCGTATGCGCCGAGCTTAACGCAACTGGTTGAATCAATGAAAATCGCGCGAACGGCTATCCAGCGCACCCAGCAACGCGCTGTAGTCGTGCAGCCGCTGCGCGACCAGATGCTGGACACCCGCGACGCTTTCCCAGTGCCCATCGACGCCCAGCAACCGGGCCTGCAGCAACACCCGCCGCTGGCGCTCGGCCAGGTCACGCCAGACCACGACGTTGACCGTGCCCGCCTCGTCCTCCAGCGTGACGAAGGTGACGCCGCTGGCGGTGGCGGGACGCTGGCGTAAGGTCACCAGCCCGGCCGCGCGTACCGCTGCACCGTGCGGCAACGCGCGCAGGTTGCGCGGGTCCTGGCAACGACGGGCACGCAGTTGCGCGCGCACTTGCCTGACCGGATGCACGCCCAGGGTCAGGCCGGTCGCTGCGTAGTCGGCCAAGGTGTTTTCGCCCGTGGCGGGCGGCGCGATGACGATACTCGCCTCATCGGGACTGGCGCGCCCGAACAGCGGCCGCTGCGGCTCGATGCCGGCAACCTGCCAGCGGGCCCGATGCCGATGGCCCGCCAGGCCACGCAAGGCGCCGGCATCAGCCAGCAACCGGCGCTCACGCGCATCCAGGCCCGCCCGTTCGACCAGGTCGGCAAGGTTTGCGAACGCCTGCGCCGCGCGCGCCTGGCCGATGCGCACCGCGGCGGCTTCGTCGAATCCGCGCACCAACCGCAGGCCCAGGCGCAATGCGGGTTGCCATGGTGCGTCCGCGTCCGCATCCGTTTCCAGCGTCGAATCCCAGTCGCTTGCGCGCACGTCCACCGGCAGCACCCGGATGCCGTGGCGGCGCGCGTCCTGCACCAACTGGCTTTCGCTGTAAAAGCCCATCGGCAGCGAATTCAGCAGCGCGCACACGAAGGCCGCGGGTTCGTGGCATTTCAGCCAGGCGCTGGCATAGGCCAGCAAGGCAAAACTCACGGCGTGTGATTCGGGGAACCCGTAGCTGCCGAAGCCCTTCAAGCGGTCGAACAGTTCCGCGGAAAATTCGGGCGTGTAGCCACGCGCCAGCATGCCCTGCGTGATCCGCGCGCGATGCTTTTCGATGTCACCGTGGCGCTTCCACGCCGCCATCGAACGGCGCAACTGGTCGGCCTCGCCGCCCGAATAGCCGGCCGCCACCACCGCCAGTTGCATCACCTGCTCCTGGAACAACGGCACGCCCAGCGTGCGTTCCAGCACCGCGCGCACGTCGTCCGACGGATACGCCACGGCTTCCTCGCCATTCCGGCGACGCAGGTAGGGATGCACCATGTCGCCCTGGATCGGGCCGGGCCGCACGATCGCCACCTCGATCACGAGGTCGTAGAAACGCCGCGGCTTGAGGCGCGGCAGCATCGCCATCTGCGCGCGCGATTCGATCTGGAACACGCCCACGGTGTCGGCGCGGCCGACCATCGCGTAGGTCGCGGCGTCCTCGGCCGGAATCGTCGCCAACGTCAGGTCGCGTCGATGGTGCGCGCGCAGCAGGTCGAGGCACCGGCGCAGGCAGGTCAACATGCCGAGTGCCAGGCAATCGACCTTCAGCAGCCCCAGCGCGTCGAGGTCGTCCTTGTCCCACTGGATGATGGTGCGCTCCGGCATCGCGGCGTTCTCGACCGGCACCAGCGTCGCCAGCGGCGCATCCGAGATCACGAAGCCACCGACGTGCTGCGACAGGTGCCGCGGCCGTTCCAGCAGTTCGGCGACAAGTTTCAGCACGCGCCGGATGACGGGGCTGGCGGGGTCGAACCCGGCTTCGGCCAGGCGCGCATCCAGCGGCGCCTCGCCGTTCCACCAGCCGAGCGCGAATGCCAGCTTGTTGACCGCGTCGGGCGGCAGGCCCAGTGCCTTGGCCACGTCACGCACCGCGCTCTTGCCGCGGTAGCAGATCACCGTCGCCGTCAGTGCCGCGCGCGCGCGCCCATATTTCGCGTAGACGTACTGGATGACTTCCTCGCGCCGCGCGTGCTCGAAGTCGATGTCGATGTCGGGCGGCTCGTTGCGCTCCTTCGAGATGAAGCGCTCGACCAGCGTGTTGGTGCGGGCCGGATCGACCTCGGTGACGCCCAGCGCGAAACACACCGCGGAGTTGGCCGCCGAACCGCGGCCCTGGCACAGGATGCCCCGCCCGCGCGCAAAGCGCACGATGTCGTGCACGGTAAGGAAATAAGGCTCGTACTTGAGTTCCGCGATCAGCGCGAGTTCGTGTTCGATCTGCGCACGCACCGCCTCCGGCGTGCCAGCGGGCCAACGCCAGCGCATGCCGGCCTCGGTCAGTTGCCGCAACCACACCGTCGGCGTGCAACCCGCGGGCACGATCTCGGCGGGATAGCGGTAGCGCAACTGGTCCAGCGAAAACGTGCAGCGCGCGGCGATGCGCGCGGCCTCGGCCAGCAGCGCCGCGGGATAGATCGCCGCCAGCGCCTCGCGCCGGCGCAGGTGCCGCTCGCCGTTGCGAAACAGCAGGCCACGCGCCTCGACCAGGGTCCTGCGCTGCCGGATGGCCGTCAGGGTGTCCTGCAAGGCGCGGCGCGAGCGCACGTGCATGTGCACGTCGCCCGCGGCCACGGGCGGGATGCCCAGCTCTGCGGCCAGTGTCAGCAGACGTTGCAGCTTCGCCGCGTCATCGCCCTCGCGCACCAGTTCCACCGCCAGCCACAAACGCCCGCCAAACAGGGTCTGCAACCACGCGCCCTGCGCGCGCGCAGGCTCCGCGCCCGGAATCCACAGCGCCAGCGTGCCGGGCGAGCCTGCGGCAAGCTCGGCGCGCGTCAGGCGATAACTGCCCTTGCGCGACGCGCGCCGGCCCTGCGTAAGCAGTTCGCACAGGTGCGTGTAGCCCGTCTGGTTTTCGCACAACAGCACCAGCTTCGGGCCATCCACAAGCTGCACTTCGCTGCCGACGACCAGCCGGACGCCAGTGTCACGCGCGGCCTCGTGCGCACGCACGATCCCGGCCAGCGAGCATTCGTCGGTGATCGCAAGCGCGGCGTAACCGCAACGCCCGGCACGCTCGAACAATTCACGCGCGCTGGACGCCCCGCGTCCGAACGAAAAATCGGACAGGCAGTGCAGTTCGGCGTACGCCGGGGGATCGATTGAAGCCTGCATTCGTCTGCCCTCGCGATTCCCGATTCACCCTTCCCGTTCACGCAAACCATCCATGCAGCATGAACGGCCCGCGCTCGCCGGGCGCCGCGAACGCCCACGCGCGCTGGCCACTGGCGAGTTCCAGTACGTAGTAATCGCGACGCACGTCGCCGCCATCCCACCAGCCGGTTTCGAGGCGCTCGGGCCCAACCAGGATCTTCGGCGCCGGGCCGCGCAGTGGAATCGGGCGCGGCAACAGCCAGGCTGGCCGTGGCGGCAGCGCCGGCAGCGCAGGCGCCCCGCAACCGTCGTCACGCACGCAGGCGTGCTCGGGACGCGGATCGGCATCGGCGCGGAGGCCGTACACCGCGTCTTCGCCCAACCGCGCGCGCAGGCGCTCGACCAACTGCGGCCACGGCAATGCGTTCGCAGCGCGTGCATCCAGCAGGTCGGTGGCTTCCGGTGCGAACGGTGGCAGCGCGTCCGCGTGGACTTCCAGTTCCAGCGCTGGCGCCGGCAACGTCACGTGTTCCAGCCGCAGCTTCGCCACCTCGAACAAGGCCGCGGCCGCGCGCTCGGGCGCCAGCAGCCCGATGGCCACGTCGGTGGGCGGCGCATCCGCGTGCACGAACCGCAGCGTGAAGCGCTGTACCCCGCCGTCGCGCGCGGCGAGGTACGCCGCAAGGTCGCCCAGCATCCTGCGCAATGGAAACAGCAAGGCGGGTTGGTGCTGCACCGGGTAGCCGAACTCGACCCGCGCATCAAACCGGTCTGGCGGCCGGTACGGCGCGAGCGCATCGGGACGCGCGCCCAGCAGGCGATCGAGCGCCTCGACCAGTGCCTGCCCGAAGCGCCGCTGCAGCGCCGCGCGCGGCAAGGCCAGCACGGCGCCAAGCGTGCGCATGCCCATGCCCGCCAGCGCCGCCGCTGCGGCCTCCGGCAAGCCCGCCCGCGCAACCGGGACCTGCGCGAGCGCGCGCGGCAAGGCATCGCAGGCGGTGACCGCGGCGCCGTCGCGCACGCCCGCCAGCACCCGTGCCGCGCGCGGCGTGGGCGCCAACGCGATGCTGTGCCGGAATCCCAGCGCCGACAGTTCACCCCGCAGGCGCGCCTGCAGTTGCAGCCACGCCCCGAACAACCCGAAGCTGCGTTCGACTTCCAACAGCACCGCGCGGGGCGGATCCAGCCGCACCTCGGAGCTGTAGCGATACGCCCACGCCGCCACCAGCGCCAGGGCTTCGCGCGTGGCGCGCGGGTCGTACTCGTCAACCAGCAGGTCGCCGCACACCGCCTCGGCCGCAGCCAGCCGCTGCCCCGGCGCCAGCCCGGCCATGCGGGCGCGCGCATCGACCGCAACCAGCCGCCGCTGCCGCGCCGTGCCCGTGGCCAGCGCAAACGGCCGGTCAGGCGGCTCGCGCCGGCGCAATGCCGCATCCAGCGCCAACGACGGCAACCTCACGCAAGCCCACAACATCGCGCACCCTCCTCACGATCGCGCGTAGGCAATCGGCGCGGGTGGGTTGCCGCCCCGGCACTTGTGCACGCGCAAACCGTGCCGTTCGATTTCCAGCCGTAGCGCGGCCGGCGACGGATTGGCCAGCGCTGCGCGGTCGCGGAACACGAAACCCAGCGCCTGCCCGCTGCCGGCGGCAACCTGCAAACGCCGCAGGGTGCGGTCATCGGCCTGCGCGAGCCAGCCGAGCGCGGCGGCGCAGCTGCCCGAGCGCAGGCACTGTTCCAGTGCCCAGGCAATGTCGCCGCGCGCGGCGTCCACGACCGACAGTTGCGCCAGATCCAGTCCCGCGGCCTGCCACGCCGGTGCGTACACGACGTAAGGCGGCGCCACCACCACCACGCGCCGGCCCTGGCGCGTCAGCCGCGCCAGCGTCGGCAGCACCACCTGCAGTTCGCCCACGCCATCGGCGGGCAACAGGATTTCCGTGAGCGCGGCTTCCGGCCAGCCGCGGGTCGGCAACGCGGCATCCAGAGCGGCGATACCGGTCGGCTGCGCACCCGGCGGCAGCGCGGCTGGCCGGCCGCGCCACACGCGGCGCTCGCGGATCAACCCGTCGAGGGCCACGACGGCGTTCATGCCGCACCCCGGATCAAGCCGCAATACAGGCCTTCGATCGCAAAGTCGCGCGTGGCATCCACCTCGATCGGTGTGTACGCGGGATTGCGCGGCAGCAGGTGGACGCCGTACCGGTCGCGCTTGAACGCCTTCACCGTCACCGCGCCATCGACGCGCGCCACCACGATCTGGCCGTTGCGCGCTTCCGGCGCCTGCCGCACCGCAATCAGGTCGCCCTCAAGGATGCCGGCATCGACCATCGATTCGCCCACCACCCGCAGCAGGTAATCCGGCTGCGGGTGGAACAGCGCGCGATCGACCGTGACCGCGCGCTCGATGTTGGCCTCGACCACGATCGGCGCGCCCGCCGCGACCCGCCCGATCAGCGGCAGCGTGCGGGCATCCGTGCCCCCCGCCGCTGCGCCCACCAGGCGAATCCCGCGCGCGGTACGTTCGGGCAGCTCCAGCAGCCCCTGCGCGGCCAGTTTCAGCAGGTGCTTCCTGACCGCGGCAAAGGTGATGCCGGCCGCGTCCGCCAGCTCGCGCAGGCTGGGCGGATAGCCGCGCGCCGCAACGTGGTCGCGGACGAGGCGCAGGATTCGCAACTGAGCAGGCGTGGGCGTCATGGGTACACAAATGTATACCCATTCCCGACTCAAAAGTTGAGACGCGCCGGATCAACTGGTTGCCCGCGCATCCGGCGAAACCGGATCAACTTTGGTGCCGGCAGCCTGACTCGAACAGGCGACCTACCGCTTACAAGGCGGTTGCTCTACCAACTGAGCTATGCCGGCACGCGGCCCATTATCGCAGGCGTCCCGGCACGTCGCGACCCTCAAAAACAGTCGATCGGCTTCGCCGCAAGATCGTTGCGGCCGGGCATCCAGGCCTGCCATTTGAACGCCTCTCCCGCCGGCACTGCGTAATCCACCCAATACGCGGGCTCGGTATCGACACGCTGCCTGACCTTGGCCGCAAAGCCCTGCTGCTGCAATTTGGCCATCCGGTTCTGCGCATTGGACTCGCTGTCGAACAGGCCCAGCGAAATGGTGTTCTGCGAGTCGCCGGCGGTGACGACGTAGTAGTCGTTGATGCCCTTGGCCGCCAGCTTGTGGGCTTCGTCCAGCGCCGCTTCGCGGGTCGTGGTCGCGGGCAGGTAAACCCAGAACCCGTGCGAATGGCTGACCTGTTCCTCGCGGTACTGGATGCGCGCCACGTGCGGCGTGAGCGCCTGCATCGCCGCGTGCATGTCCACGCTGGTGGTGAAGGCGCCGAGCGTGGCGCAGGTTTCGGCCGGGGGCGGCGTGGACGTCGCGGAGGCGGGAACGAGTGCAACCGCGGACCGCGTGGAAGCTGCGGAGGCGACCGCGGCCGCAGGCCGTATGGATGCCGCGGAGGCGGGCGCGACGGGCGGCGTAGATGCCGGCGCGGCGTGGACTTCGGTCAGCAAGCGCAACTCGGTCACGCCGGGATCGCTCGCCGGTGACAATGGCGGCGCGGGCAGGCGCCCGAACAGCAGCCACGCCGCGGCGCCCAGGTTCAAGGCCAGCAACAACAGAAACAGCAGTCGAAGAAACATCGTCGCCCCGCACTCAATGCCGCTCGCGGTCCGCGGCGGCGCTCGGGAAAACCCGGGCCATGCAACTCCGGGCCGTGCATGCAAGCATCGCAGGCCACGCCGGTGTTTGCGACGCGGGCAGGCATCCGCGCTTCCACCCCGGCGCAACGGTGGTCACGGATGCTCGCACAACTGCGCGGCCCACACCGCAAGGCCGCGCAATACCGCGTGCTCCAGAATCCCGACGTGGGTGCCATCGTGGGCCAGCCACTCGGCCAGGCGCCCGGCCCAGCCGCCGTGCAGCCAGATGCGCTGCGCGTCCAGCCGGGTTTGCGCGCGCGCCGCGAACCACTCCACCAGCGCACCCGCCGATGCCCAGCACCCCGCCTTTAGCGCCGCCGCGGTGTCGTCAACGGTTTGCGCCTTGAATGCGTCGGGGTTGGTGTCGGCAATCGCGGTGGCGCCATCCAGCGCCTGCAGCATGCCGGTAGGCGACAACGCGATCAGGCCCTCGGCGTGGGTACCGTCCGCGGCCAGCGCATCCAGCGTGAGCGCGGTGCCGCAACCCACCACGACGCAGGCGGCACCGGGCGTGCGGGCGCGCGCCGCCAGCATCGCGAGGAAACGGTCGATGCCAAGCCGCTCAGGCCTGGCGTAGCGGTTGGTGACGCCTGCCGCCTCGCGGGGCGTGCGCAGCCACTCGACGCGCAGGGGTGCAAACATCGCCAACACCTCGCGCACCCGCGCGGCGCGCGCGGCAGACGCCACCGACGCCACCCACGCCCAGTCGGCGCGCGGCCACGCGTGCAGGCTGTCGTGCAGCGCGGCGGCAAAATCCGGCCGGTCCCAGTCCAGCGCCAGCATGTCCACCGGCGCGCCATAGACCAGCCGCGCGACTTTCACGCGCGAGTTGCCGAGGTCGAACAACCAGTTTTCAGCGGCGCCGGCACTCACCGCGCGCGCACCGTGACTTCGGCGCTGTCAAGGCACGCCACGCTGCCCGCGCGGGCCACCCGCAGCGCGCCGCGCGTATCCACGCCCCTGGCCACGCCATCGAATGCGCCGCGCGCGCCCTCCACGTGGATCCGGCGTCCCGCCAGCACGTCGCGCGCCGCCCACGCCTCGGCGAACGCCGCGAACCCGGAAGTCGCAAACACATCCAGCGCCTCGACCAGCCGCGCGACCAGCGCCGTGGCCAGTGCATTGCGCGACGGCGCCCGCGCGCCACGCAGGCGCGCAAGGTCGGTGCATGGTCGATCGAGGGTACGACGCACGGCGTCGGACAGCCGCACGTTGAGCCCCACCCCGATGACCGCGTGACACGGCCCCATGAACTCTCCCCCCAACTCGATCAGGATGCCACCCAGTTTGGCATCGGCGTACACCAGGTCGTTCGGCCACTTCAAGCCGACGCCTGCGACGCCGCAATCTTCCAGAGCCTGCACGACCGCGACGCCCACCGCCAGCGACAACCCTGCCAGCGCGGCGTAGCCGCTGGCGAAATGCTTGAGGCACGAGCCCTGCAGGTTGGTCGCGGGCGGCGAAATCCACTGTCGCCCGCGCCGGCCGCGTCCGGCCTGCTGCCAGTCCGCGAACACGAAGGAACGATCCGGCAACGCCGCAGCGCGCCGCAGGCACTCGCTGGAAGTCGAGTCCACGCGCCAATGGTTTTCAATCAACCCCACCCGGCGCCGAATGCTGCCCGCCAGGCCCGCCGCAACGGTCTTAGGGTCGAGCCGGTCCAACGGTTGCGCCAGGCGATAGCCCCCGCTACCCGATTCAATGTCGAGCCCGGCCGCGCGCAGCGCCTCGACCTGCTTCCACACCGCCGCCCGCGAAACGCCCAGCGTGCGCGCCATCGCGGGGCCGTTCCGGCGATCGCCGTCAGCCAGCAGCGCCAGCACCGCCGGCATCGCCGAAGCGTGCGCACCCGGCGCCGGCGCGGTGGCTGGCGCGTGTGAATGGGTTATGTCAGTATGGGCCTTCAACATGCGCTGATTTCGGGGGCTGCATGAAACACCTGTCTGTCTGGTTGGCACTGTTGTTGCTGGGTGGAATGCCGCTGACCGCGGCAGCGCTCGATTATGGCCCGAATTCGCCCCTGCTTGCGGCCGACACCAACGTTCCGCAACTGCCGGACGCCCAGGTGAACGCCGTCGCGCGGGGCGAGATGCCCAAGCCCGACGTGGCCGCCGACAACGAAGGCGCCGCTGGCGAAGCCGCCGCGCCGCAGCGCATGACGCCGTCGACGGCATCGCGCTCCGCACACGCCGCGACCCTGCCGCGCAACCCCGGCCCCTCGGCCAGCAACAAGCCACGCGTACCCGTGGCGCACCCGGTGCCCGCGCCACCCACCGCGGCGTGGCAGTCGCTGTTGCCGGGCTCCATCCAGTAAACCGCACCGGCAGTACTGCCACGCGCCTGCCTGCCTTGCGCGTGGCGCCCTCACATTTCCGCAAAACTGATGTGGAAGCACGCGCCGCCAAGCTCGGCCGAGCGATCCACATGCAACACCCCGTGGTAGCCACGCACGATGTCCTCGACGATCGCGAGACCGATGCCGTGGCCTTGGACACGTTCGTCGCCGCGCACGCCGCGCTGCAAAACCTTCTCCAGGTTTTCCGGTGGAATCCCCGGCCCGTCGTCCTCCACGCGGATGTCCAGGCCCGCGCGCCATGAACGCGGATCGACCGGCGCGATGCGCACCACCCGCAACACGACCTGGTGGTGCGTCCACTTGAAGGCGTTTTCCAACAGATTGCCCAGCAACTCCAGCAGGTCGCCTTCATCGCCGTAGAAGCGCGCGTCTTCGTCGATGTCGAACTCGCACAGGATGTTCTTGGCGGCGTACACCCGCTCGAGGCTGCGCACCACCGCCTCCGCGTGGGCCTGCACCGGGATCGGCGCGGCAAACGTGGAATGTCCCGAAGCCTTCGCGCGCGCCAGCTGGTAGGCCACGATCTGGTCCATGTGCTGCACCTGGTCCTGCAGGTCCTTGCGCACGTCGCCCTCGGCGTCGGTCGATTCCAGCCGCGAACGCGCCACCGCCAGCGGCGTCTTGAGACTGTGTGCCAGATCGTCCAGCGTGTTGCGATAACGCTTCAGGTGCTCGCGCTCGCTTTCGATGAACCGGTTGAGGCCGCGCGTCAGCACCGCCACTTCGCGCGGATACGGGCCGACCAGCCGTTCGGCGCCGCCACGCTCGATCCGGGCGATGTCACGCGCCACCCGGCGCAGCGGCGAAAAACTCCAGCGCAGCAGGATCTGCTGCAACACCAGCAACGCCAGGCCCAACGCGCTCAACCAGCCCATCAGGGTGCGTCGGTACGCCGCCAGGCCGGTTTGGTACAGCGCCTCGTTTTCCGCGATGTAGATGGTCAGGCGATAACCGTTGCCGTTGGTTGGAATCCACTCCACGCCCTGCGAGAGCACGTATAGTTGCCCGGCCCCGGTCGCCACCGGGCCATCGAAGCGCGTCACGCCAGGTTCCAGCAACGCATGGAACGGCAGGTCGCGTCCCAACGCCGATGGCGCGGCCCAGTGGAAATCGTTGGCGCCGACGATCACCGCGTACAGGCCCGAGCCCGGACGCAGGAAATCAGGGTTCGGCGGCGGCATGTCCGGCGGGTACGCGCGGTCGCGGCTGCTGACGTCGACCCCGGCCAGGTACGCGTAGGCGTAACTTTGCAGGCGCACGCGCAGGCCCGCCAGCGCCGCGTTGGCGTAGGCGCGGTCCAGCGCAAAGCCGGTCACCCCCAGAAACCCGACCAGCACCAGCAAGGTGGCAATGGTCGAGCGCGAGACCAGCGACAGTGGTCTGCGCGAGGCAGTGTCCTCGGGTGCCATCCAGCCCCATCCTTCGCGCGGTCAGATCCGACCGCGCCAGCGCCGATGATCGCCGGGCGCGCACGGCCCGCGCAACTGCGCGGCGAACCGCACGTGAATCATTCCGCTGTTTCGGTATTGGTCTCGTCGCGCGGGATCGCGAAGCGATAGCCACGGCCACGCACGGTTTCGATCGGCTTCAGGCTGCCCTCCGGATCAAGCTTGCGGCGCAGGCGGCCGATGAAGACTTCCAGCACGTTCGAATCACGATCGAAATCCTGCTGGTAGATGTGCTCGGTCAGGTCGGCCTTGGACACCAGTTCGCCGGCGTGCAGCATCAGGTATTCCAGCACCTTGTATTCGTAGCTGGTGAGGTCGGTGGCCCGGCCCTCGACCGTCACCGTCTGCGCGGTGGTGTCGAGGCGGATCGGTCCGCACGACAGCACCGGCTTGGCCCAGCCCGAGGCGCGCCGCACCAGCGCGTTGATGCGCGCCAGCAATTCCTCGACGTGGAAGGGCTTCACGAGGTAATCGTCGGCGCCGAACTTGAGGCCCTCCACCTTGTCCTGCCACGACGAGCGCGCGGTCAGGATCAGGACGGGATAGCTGTGGCCTTCCTTGCGCAGGATCTCGATCAATTCCATGCCGGACAGCTTGGGCAGGCCGAGATCGACGATCGCGAGGTCGAACGGCACCTCGCGCCCGAGGTACAGGCCTTCTTCGCCATCGGCGGCGGCATCCACCGCAAAGCCGTCACGCTTCAGGCGTGCGGCCAGCGTTTCGCGCAACGGCGCTTCGTCTTCCACCAGCAGGATACGCATCAGTGTCCTCCTTGATCGGATTCGGATTTGTTCGAACGGTTATGCGACGGCGGATTGGAGTGCAGCTGCATCACCTGCACCTTGCCCTGTGGCGTCAGCACCTTGATGCGATAGACGTTGGTCTGGCCACGCGACACGGTATCGGCAGCAAGGATATGCCCATGTGTCTGGTGCTGCACCTGCTTGACCGCCTGCTCCAGGCTGGCCGGATGCGGCGCCGGTGCGGTGGACGCCACCTGCGCCGAACGTGGGGGCGCCGCCACGGCGCTTGCGGCGCACGTCGCCAACGCAGCCATCATCAATATCGAAAGACTCCGCATTTTCATGCCTGCCGCATCCGGTTCACGCAACTCTTCAGCCTCCGATCATCCGGCGATCCATTGAATTCGTGCTGAACACGGCCTCGAACGGGCCTGCGGCCGTCGATGCGCGGTTACGCAACCTTGCGTTCGGCGCACGTGCGCACTTCGTCCAGGGCGGCCACGACGACTTCCCAACCCGCGTCGGCGGCGTGCCCGCGTTCGGACAGCACGCGCCGGAAGGCCTTGCCACCCGCCTCGCCGTGGAACAGCCCCAGCAGGTGCCGCGTGATCGCCGCCAGGCGGATGCCGCGAGCGAGTTGCGCCTCGATGTAACCGCGCATCTCAAGCAACACGGCCTCGCG
>JAICHS010000029.1 GCA_025924775.1 Rhodanobacteraceae bacterium | reverse complement strand
GCTGGTGCTGGCGCGGATCGATCGTACGGTGCTCGGCATCAACAATCGCGACCTGCGCAGCTTCGAGACCAGCATCGACCACACCTTGTCGCTGAGGGGCGCGGTGCCGACTGATCGGCTGCTGGTCAGCGAAAGTGGCATCGCCACGCGCGCCGACGTGGCGCGCCTGCGTCACGCCAGGGTAGATGCGTTCCTGGTCGGCGAGACCTGCATGCGGGCGGCCGACCCGGGCGCGGAACTGGCACGGCTTTTCGACGAGTCCTGACCATGCCACAGGGGTTGCAGGGTGACGGGCGGCGCGTCGTGCTGTTCGATTTCGACGGCGTGCTGATCCATGGCGACACGTTTGGCATGTTCATCCGGGCACGCTACGCCCGCCAGCCGTGGCGCAAACTGCTGGTGCTGCTGGCCAGTCCCTGGTTGCTGCTGGTGTTGCCGTTTTCGCGGCGGCGGGTGTTGCGGGCGCTGGTGCGCATCGGCCTGCTGGGGGTGGGCGAAGCGCGCTATCGCGAGCTGGCGCAGGCTTTCGCGCGGGAGCTGGTGCATCGGCCTCGGCAGTTCTGTCGCGAGGGCGTGCGGGCATTGCGTGGCCACCTTGCGGCCGGCGATCGGGTCATCGTCGTCAGCGGTTGCGAAGACACGCTGGTGCGCGGCGTGCTGGATGGATTGGGGGTGGCTGGCGTGGAGATCCTGGCCTCAAGCCTGCGCGCCGGATATTTCGGCGCGCGCTCCGGCTGGCACAACATCGGGCCGCACAAGGTGGCATTGCTGGCACGCAACGGCATCGGCGCGTGCGGGGTGGCCTACAGCGATTCGGGCCAGGACCTGCCGATGCTCACGCTGGCCGCCGAAGCGGTGCTGGTGAATGCCACGCCGAAGCTGTGCAAGCGCGTGGAAAAGGCGCTCGGGCGGTCCGTCACGCGTGTCGAGTGGGACTGAACAAGCCGGGGCGCGTTGGGGGTTCCGCTTCGGGAGCTGATATTCGGAGCGGCTGTTGCGATAAGTCAGGCCACGGAAGGCCGTTCTGGTGTTTGCCAAGCTTGGCTGGTCTCAAGTCACATGGCATCACATGGAGCAGCGATCAGGGACGATCGCACGATTAGCGTGTTCCCTTGACCACGATGGTCTTGCCCGACACATCGATGCCGCCATCGGTCTCGAGCTGCTTCAGTACGCGCCCGGCCATCTCGCGCGAGCAACCGACGATGCGTGAGAGTTCCTGCCGCGAGATGCGGATCTGGGTGCCTTCGGGGTGGGTCATCGCGTCCGGTTCCTGGCACAGGTCCAGCAGGGTGCGCGCGATGCGGTTGGTGACGTCCATGAAGGCCATGCGGCTGACCTGGCGCGAGGTGCGCAGCAGGCGGTGCGTCAGCTGCAGGCCGATCGCGAACAGGACGCGCGGGCAATCCTCGCGCAGGGAGCCCGCGAACAACTGGAACAACTTGTCGTAGCCGATTTCCGCCAGTTCGCAGGTGCTGCGGGTGCGGATCAGCACTTCGCGTTGTGCCTGTTCGACGAACAGCCCCATTTCGCCGATGAACTCACCGCGGTTGATGTAGGCCAGGATCAGTTCGCGCCCCTGTTCGTCCTCGCTGCACACCGTGACCGAACCGTCGATCACGTAGAACAGGGTGTTGGCTGGATCGCCCGGGCGCAGGATCGCGGTCTTGCCGGGGTAGCGCCGGCGATGGCACTGCTCCAGCAGCCGCTGCATGGCCGCCGGGTCGGGCGCCAGCATCGCGGGCGCCTGCGAACGTTCGTAGACTTGCTGAAGCAAGTAGCGCAATTCGGACATGTCGTCTTTGTGCTGCGTCACACTTTTAGTGTACGCGTACAACACCTTAACCAAAGTTAAGACACATTACCAGAGAGAAAGCCGGAAGGGATGCACCGGCCGGAACTTTCCCGCATACTTCGCGCTTTCCAGACATCGACGCCCGCGCCGTGCTTGCCCGTAGGTGCGCGTTTTCCTGTTTCCACCGGTTCCGAGGATACTGCCGTGGTCAAGCCGTTGCCCCGCTTGAAGCTGCAGGGCTTCAACAACCTTACCAAGGCCCTCAGTTTCAACATCTACGACATCTGCTACGCGGTCACCAAGGACCAGCGCGACCGCTACATCGACTACATCGATGAAGCCTACGATGCCGACCGCCTGACCCAGATCCTGACCGACGTGGCCGACATCATCGGCGCGAACATCCTCAATATCGCGCGTCAGGACTACGACCCCGAGGGCGCCTCGGTGACGATGCTGATTTCCGAGCACCCGGTGGTGGAAACGCTGGGCAAGGACGTCATTTCCGATGCCGTGGTCGCGCACATGGACAAGTCGCACATCACGGTGCACACCTACCCGGAGACGCATCCGCACAACGGCATCGCGACTTTCCGGGCCGACATCGACGTCGCCACCTGCGGCGTGATTTCCCCGCTGAAGGCCTTGAACTACCTGATCGACAGCTTTGAATCCGACATTGTGACGATGGATTACCGGGTGCGCGGTTTCACCCGTGACATCCATGGCACCAAGCACTACATCGACCACAAGATCAACTCGATCCAGGACTACCTGGCCCGGCACATCCGCCGCAAGTACCAGATGTACGACGTCAACGTGTATCAGGAAAACATCTTCCACACCAAGATGCACGTGAAGGACTTCGACCTTGACACCTACCTGTTCGAGGCGCACGCCGAGGATCTGTCGTTCAAGGATCGCCAGCGGATCGAATCGCTGCTGCGGCGCGAGATCGAGGAACTGTTCCACGGCCGCAACCTGATGTAGGAACGTGCCTGGCGCGGATGGCTCCGCGTCGGGGTCGCCGGAAAAGAAGGACAGGCGCTGCGCGCGCCGGCTCCTACAGGCGATAGGCGACGGTTTTCATCATCTTCGACGCGCCGCGCATCATCGTCGGCACGGGGAACGGCAGTTTCCGGCCACCGCGCGCCAGTGCGTTCTCGGCGTGGCGCGCTTCGTCGGCCTGCATCGCAGCCAGGATCGCGCGCGATCGGTCGTCGTCAGCCGGCAGGCGCTTGATGTGTTCGCCCAGGTGGGTTTCGACCTGGCGCTCGGTCTCGACCACGAAGCCGAGGCTCCAGCGGTCGCCTGCCACCGCGGCCAGTGCCCCGATCGCAAAGCTGCCGGCGTACCACAGCGGGTTGAACAGGCTGGGACGCGCGTCCAGCTCGTGCAGACGCTCGGCGCACCAAGCCAGGTGGTCGGTTTCCTCGGCGGCGGCGGTTTCCAGGTGCGTGCGCGTGGCCAAGTCACGCGCCAGCGCCGCCTGGCCGTCGTACAGGGCCTGGGCACAAACTTCCCCAGTATGATTGACGCGCATCAGGCCGGCGGAGCGGCGCTGGCTGCGTGCATCCAGGGTCGGCAGGGGTTGCGCATCCCCCGGTGACGGGCGGGCCGCGACCGTCGCGCCGGCGACGGTGTCCAGCGCGCGCTGGAAGCCAGTGAGCACCCGATCGAGCGGCGTGAGTCCTGGAAAAGGGGCGTTCATCCGACCATTGTCGCGCAAAGCGGCGCGGCCCGCGCTGAACCCGGGACCCTGCAGGCGGGTGGTCCTGCTGCTTGCGTGGCAGGCGCCGTGTCGGTATCCTTGGCAGTCTTTCGTTGCCCACAACCGCGTCGCGCCTCCGGTGGCGCGGCCCCGCATACCGTGCGGGTCCAACCAAATATACGGATTGTTCCCATGAAGACGTTCAGCGCCAAGGCCGAAACGGTCAAGCGTGACTGGCTCCTGGTCGATGCCAACGGCAAGACCCTGGGCCGGCTGTGTTCCGAGCTCGCGCGCCGCCTGCGCGGCAAGCACAAGCCCGAGTTCACCCCGCACGTGGACACCGGCGATTACATCGTCGTGGTCAATGCCGAAAAGATCGCGGTGACCGGCAACAAGCTGGAAGACAAGAACTACCACCGCTTCACGGGCTACGTCGGCAACCTCAAGACGACCAGCCTGAAGGACCTGCTGGCCACGCACCCCGAGCGCGCGATCGAGATCGGCGTCAAGGGCATGTTGCCGAAGAATCCGCTGGGCCGCGCGATGTTCAAGAAGCTCAAGGTGTACCGCGGCACCGAGCACCCGCATACCGCACAACAGCCCAAGGCGTTGGAGATCTGATCATGGCGACCCTGCAACAGAATGTCGGCACCGGCCGCCGCAAGACTTCCGCCGCGCGGGTGTTCCTGCGCAAGGGCACTGGCGGGATCGTGGTCAACGGCAAGCCGCTGGACCGGTTTTTCGGGCGTGAAACCTCGCGCATGATCGTGCGCCAGCCGTTGGAGCTGACCCAGATGGCCGACAAGTTCGACATCCAGGTCAACGTCGTCGGTGGCGGCATTACCGGCCAGGCCGGTGCGATCCGCCTCGGCATCGCGCGAGCGCTGGTCGAATACGACGAAACCCTGAAGGCGCCGCTGCGTCGGGCCGGATTCATGACCCGCGACGCGCGGGCGGTCGAGCGCAAGAAGGTGGGCCTGCACAAGGCACGCCGCGCCACCCAGTTCTCCAAGCGCTGATTTTGTGCGGTCGTACCTGATCGCGGCTTAGGTGGATCCTGCGGCGGTGCGCGGGGTCCATGGTCAAGGGTCATCAGAACGCCCTTCCATGGGCTGACTTTCCACGACAGCCGCTGCGTTCGCGGCGCCTCGGGATTCGTTTTAAAATCCGTTTGTACAGCCCCGTCGCCAAGTGGTAAGGCACCTGACTCTGACTCAGGCATTCGGAGGTTCGAATCCTTCCGGGGCTGCCAATTCCTTCGAGCGACTCCGACGCTCGGCACCGTGACAAACACCAGACCCGCCTTTTGGCGGGTTTGTTGTTTCCGGGGGTCGGAAGCCTGGATCTGGGACGCGTGTCAAGCCTCATGTCGAACCGTCCGCCATATGGTGCCAAGGCCGCCAGTTGGCGGCATTCCAAGACACCCAACTCGGAGGACGATCATGAACGTTTCGATGGAAGCACCCCGCACCCCGCAGCACGACCTGGTGGCGATGACGGCGGCGTTGCGCGGCACCTTGATGCAGCGCGTGGAACAAGGCATCCAGTCCAGTGGCTTGACCAGCTACCTCATGTACCTGGTGGCCAAGCGGCTGGTGTTTGCGGGTCCGCAAGCCGCGGGCGAGCTGTCCGCGCAACTGCGCCAGAACCCGCGGGCCACCGAGGATACCTTGCAACAGATGCACGCGCAGGGCCTCGCCGCGCGGGATGGCGAGGCCTGGCAGATCACGCCGGCCGGCCGCAAGGCGTTGGTCGCCGCCAACGACACCGGCACGGATGTGCTGGACGATATCCGCAACGCGATTGGCGCGTCGGCGTGCGATGCACTGGTGGCCGGCATGCGCCGCGCCGTGGCGGCCCTGAACAAGGCTGCGTGAGTCGGCGGGCGCAGAAATTGGACGCGAGGTCGGCGCGGCAGGCGCACAAGCCGCGAGGTATTGCAGGTTGTTCGGGTTTCTCTAGAACCGCCTGCCGTCGCCGACCAATACCACGTCCGCGGGCCGGTGCGCAAACAGGCCCACCGTGACCACGCCGGTGATCTGGTTCCACTCCGACTCCAGCGTTGCCGGATCGCGGATGGCAAGGCCGTGCACGTCGAGGATCCAGTTGCCGTTGTCGGTCACGCAGTCCGCGCGCCATACGGGCGTGCCGCCTCGGCGTTCAATTTCGCGCGCGACATAACTGCGTGCCATCGGGATCACCTCGATCGGCAGCGGGAACTTGCCCAGCACGTCCACGCACTTGTGCGCGTCCACCACGCAGACGAATTGCTTCGAGGCAGCCGCGATGATTTTCTCGCGGGTCAGCGCGCCACCGCCGCCCTTGATCAGGTGGCGGCCGGCGTCGCACTCGTCCGCGCCATCCACGTACACGTCCAGCGTACCCACCGCGTTGAGGTCGAGCAGCGGGATACCGTGCGCCCGCAGCAGCTTGCTGGATTGCTCGGAGCTCGACACCACCCCGTCGAGGTGGTGCTTCACTTTCGCCAGTGCATCGATGAAATACCGGACCGTCGAACCGGTGCCGACCCCGATCACCGACTGGCCTTCGATGAATTCGATCGCGGCCTCGCCGGCCGCGCGCTTCTGTGCTTCGATGTCCATGTGGTTCCCGTCTATTCGAGCGCGAGGATCGCGTCCCATTGCTTGTCCGTCACCGGCAGTACCGACAGCCGGTTGCCGCGCCGCGTCAGCGCAAAATCGCCGAGGCCGCGCAGCGACTTGATCTCGTCCAGTGTGATCACCCGCCGCAACCGGCGCACGAAGCGTACGTCAACCAGTGTCCAGCGCGGATCCGCGCGCTTGCTTGCGGCGTCGTAGTGGTCGCTGCGGGGGTCGAACTGGGTCGGATCCGGCTTGGGCGGGCTGGCGACCTTCGCAAGGCCCGCCACGCCCGGTTGCGCGCACGCCGAATGGTAGATCAGCACGGCATCGCCGCGATGCATGGCGCGGATGAAGTTGCGCGCCTGGTAGTTGCGCACGCCATCCCAGGGCTCGGTTCGGCGCGCGGCCAGGTCGTCGATCGAGAAGGTGCCGGGTTCGGTTTTCATCAGCCAGCGCTGCACAGGGTGCCTCACGCGTCGGGATCGGGTGCGTGGCAGGCTATCAGCTCCGCGTCGGTGGCGACGTAATCCAAGTCGACATCCCAGGGCTCAGCGGGTATCGCCGCGGCTTCCTGGAATGCGTAACCGACGCCGACCAGCAGCGGGTGCGCGGGCCGCTCGGTCGCCTGCAGGAACGCCAAGCTGCGGTCGTACCAGCCGCCGCCGGTTCCCAGGCGATGGCCGTGGCGGTCGAATGCAAGCAACGGCAGCAGGATGACGTCCATGTCGCGCGCCTGACGCAACCCAGCGGCGACCACGTCCGGTTCGGGAATGCCGTAGCGGTTGTTGCTAATGGCGGTGCCGGTCGCGTATTCACCGAAGCGCAGCTGCCGGTCCGCGCGCAGCACCGGCAGGAAGTAGCGCTGGTCGCGCCGCGCGAGTGACGCGACGGCGAGGTTCAACGGCAGCTCGCCGCGGATGGCCCAGTAGCCCGCGACGCAGTCGTCGGTCATGAACTCGGGTAGCGTCTCCAGGCTGTGCAGTACGCCCGCCGCCGCCGCGACGCGTTGCCTGGCATCCAATTCGTTGCGGCGCACCGACATCCGTGCGCGCAACAGGGTCCGGTCATCGCTCACGCGAAGTGCTCACCGGCAAGAAATCCCCGAGGCGTGTTTTGCTCCATCCGGGCCACAAGCTCTGATCTTCCATTCGAAGCGGCTGTCGACGCCCCATTCGAAGCAGGTTTTGCGAACAGTCAGCCCAGGGATGGGCGTTCTGGTGCTGATGGTCGACGGTGTCGCAGGGCTCGGTGCGTTGCAACGAGACGGCGATCATGGACGATCGCAAATCAAATCCACGTTCAAGGACGAACGCACAAAAAACCAGCGTCCGCCGCAGTGACGATGCGCGCCGAGCGACCCTGATCCCGAGGATCAAGTGGGCAGGCTGGCCGGGCTTTCAGGCTTTCCGCACATGGCGGACTTGCGCAAGGACCCGGTAACCACCGGCCCCAGGTCGTACATTAGGAACAAGGCACATTGCTGGGGGCGCGCTGTCGTTCACCGCAGGGGACGCCAGCAAGCCTATTCTAGGGGCGCTTCGAGGGCCTGTTCAAGCTTGCGCCGCAGCATCGCGACATGCTCGCTGGCGCTGTCGGCCAGCGCACTCTGGCTGCGCCGCAGCATCAGCAATTCGTGGGTGATGTCCAGCGCCGCAAGCACCGCGATACGGTCGTAACCGGGGCTGCGCGAGGCGTGCCGGATTTCGCGCATTTTCTGGTTGAGGTGTTCCACCGCGGCCAGCAGGCCTTCGCGCTCGCTCGGCTTGCAGCCGACCAGGAACTCGCGATCCAGCAGCTTGACGGTGACGGTGACGGATTCGTCGGTCATGGGGTCTCAAATCATCGGTAGCGCCGCTGCTGCAGGCGCGATTGGCGTCATCCTGACAGCGCAGCGCGGGCTTGCCAACCACGGCCGGCGCCGGCGGTCACGTGTCGTGGTGAATCGCGTGCGGGCGTGGGGCCTAGCCTGCGGCCTCGAGCGACTTCAGGCGGTCGATCATCGCCTCGACGCGGGTGCGTGCCTGCTCGTTGCGCGCCATCAACGCGGCGCGCTCGCCAGCCATCTGGTCGCGGCCGCGACGCAGGCTGGCGTTTTCCTCGGCCAGCCGGCGCAGCCGCTCGAGCGCGGCGTCCAGCGTGCGCGACAGTGCGGCCAGCTCATCCTCGAAGCGCGGAGTTTGGGTGTCCATGGCTGCGGACTATAAGGCAAAAAAACGTGCGTGGCATAGCGTCGACAGGCCCGCGTCAGGCAAGGTCGACGGGCGATGCGGTGCGGCGGTCCAGAAACTCCAGGCAGGCATCGGCGGTCAGCGGCCGCGATAACCAGTAGCCCTGGATCTCATCGCAGCGCTGCGCGCGCAGGAATGCCAGCTGCTCGGCGGTTTCCACGCCCTCGGCCACCACCTTGAGCTGCAGCGAGTGCGCCAGCGTGATGATGGTGGAGGTGATTGCCGCGTCGTCCGGGTCGGTGGTGATGTCACCGACGAACTCCTGGTCGATCTTGAGGGTGTCGATGGGCAGCCGCTTGAGGTACGCCAGCGAGGAGTAGCCGGTGCCGAAGTCGTCGATCGCGAGGCGCGCGCCGATGGATTTCAGCTCGCCCAAGAGGCGCACCGACTGCTCGGCGTTGGCCATGACCATGCTCTCGGTCAGTTCCAGCTCGACCTGGTTCGGCGCCACGTCGTGTTCGGCCAGCATGTCGCAGATGTGCAAGGTCAAATCCGGCCGGTTGAGCTGGGCCGCCGACAGGTTGATGGCCATGGTCAGGTTGCGATGGCCGGCCTCGCGGAAACGCCGCAGGTCCGCGCACGCAGTTGAGAACACGTAGGCGCTGATGTCGTGGATCTGCCCGGTTTCCTCGGCCAGCGGGATGAACACGCTGGGCGGCACTTCGCCCAGGTCGCGGCTGTGCCAGCGCAGCAGGGCCTCCATGCCGGTGATGCCGCCATCGCCGCGGATTGCCAGCTTCGGCTGGTACACCATGCTGAGTTCGTGGCGCTCCAGCGCACGCCGCAGGGCCGTCACCAGGGTGGCGCGGTCGCGCGCACGCGCGTCCATGCCGGCGTGGTACACCGCCCAGGTGTTGCGGCCGCGGTCCTTGGCCTGGTACATCGCGGTGTCCGCGCACTTCAGCAGGTCGGCCGGGGTTTGCCCGTGGTCCGGGTACATCGCGATGCCGATGGACGGCGAAATCACGGCTTCCTGGGTTCCGGCAATGGATAGCGGGCGCGCAAAGGCCTGGATCAACCGCTGCGCCATTTCCTCCGCGCCGCGCATGTCGGTCAGGTTTTCCAGCACCACCGTGAATTCGTCGCCGCCCAGGCGCGCGACCACGTCGGTTTCGCGCACGCATTGGCGCAGGCGTGCGCCGGCTGCCTTCAGGGTGCGATCGCCGGTGGTGTGGCCCAGCGAATCGTTGATGTGCTTGAAGCGGTCGAGGTCGAGGAACAGCAGTCCGACCTTTTGCCCGCTGCGGCGGGCGTTGATCACGGCGGCACCCAGACGCTCGCCCAGCAGCGCGCGGTTGGGCAGGCCCGTCAAGGTGTCGTAGTTGGCGAGGTAGCGCAGCTCCTGTTCGGCGCGCTTGCGGTCGGTGATGTCGGTGAGCACGGCGATCATGTGCGTGCGCTGGCCCGAGGCGTCGCACACTTCGTTGAGTTCCACCCAGGACAGGAATTCCTCGCCGTCCTTGCGCCGTTGCCACAGTTCGCCGCGCCAGTGCCCGGTTTCGGCGAGCGTCTGGCGCAGCTGGTTGTAGCTGGCAGGTGCGTGGCGGCTGCCGTTGAGCAACGACGCGTCGCGCCCCAGCACTTCGTGCTCGGCGTATCCGGTCATGCGGGTGAACGCCGTGTTGACCGACACGAAGCGATAGTCGAGGTCGGTGACCGAAACCGCCTCGCTCATGTTCCGGATCACTTCCATCGCGATGCGGCGGTCGCGGTCGACGGCGCGCAGCGCGCTGATGTCGCGTTCGGTGCCACAGATGCGCAGCGGCTTGCCGTCGGCGTCGTGCTCGACGATGCGGCCGCGCGAGATCACCCAGGTCCATTCGTCGCCGCGCCCGCGCACGCGGTGTTCCACCTCGAAATGCTCGGTGCGGCCGGCGATGTGCTCGGCCAGCGCGTGGTTGAGGTTGGCCAGGTCGTCGGGATGCACCATGGTGGCGCGCCATTCGTCGGCCGAGATGGACTCCTCGTGGTGGCCGCCGGGGGCGCCTTCCGGGCCCAGCCGCAGGATGGTGCCGTGCTCGAGGTTCCAGTCCCAGAACTCGTCGCCCGACCCCCACAGGGCCTGGCGCAGGCGGCTTTCGCGCAGGCGCAGTTGGCGGCGGTGGCGCGCCTGTTCGTGGAAATGGCTGCGCCAGCCCAGCAGGGCGATCAGTACCAGCAACGCCAAAGCCGCCGCGTACACGATGCGCATCGGCACGCTCCACCACCACACCACCGGGATGTGGAAGCGCAGGCTGGCGCTGTCGCCCGGGCGGCCGTCGCGCAGGATCGACTGGACCTCCAGCCGGTAGTTGCCCGGCGCGAGGTCGGTGTAGCTGGCGAAATGGTCGAAGGTCGGGCCCACCCAGGGCGATGCGTACGTGCCCAGCAGGCGATAACGGAAACGGTTGCGTGTGGGCGCGGTGTAGTCGAGGGCGCTGAAGGTGACGAATACGCTGCGGTCGCCGTTGGCGAGCGCGATGACGTCGTCGGGTGCCTGGGGCACGGGAACCTGGCCACGGCCGGCGTCGATTTGTGTGAACGCCACCGGTGCGGGTCGCGTCGAGGCTTCCAGTTGCGCGGGATCGATGATGTCGAACCCGTGCCCGCCGAACAGCAGCGTGCCATCGCTGGTACGCAGGCAGGCCCCGGAAGTGTATTCATCGCCCTGGGTGCCGTCGGCGGGACCGAAGCCGCGGATGGCATCCGTTTGCGGATCGAGCAGGCCAAGGCCCAGATTGGTGCTGAACCAGATGCGGCCGCGGGTGCCTTCCAGCATGCAGTTGATGGCAGTGTCCGGCAGCCCGCCGTGCAGCCCGTAGCGCTGGAAGCGCGCGCCATGCGCGTCGAGGTGTTCCAGGCGGCTGATGCCGGAAAGGGTTCCGACCCACACTTGGCCTTGCCCGTCCACCAGCAGGCTTGCGGCCGCGCGTCCCGCAAGGGAGTGCGCGTCACCCGCGATTTCGCGAAACGTGCGCAGCTTGCCGGTCGCCACATCGATCAGGGTCGCGCCGTCGGTCGTACCGGCCCAGATGTTGCCGTCGCGGCCCTCGGCCAGGGCGATCACGTTGTTGCTGCCGAGGCCGGACTTGCGATCGAAACGCGCCACCGGCCGGCCGCCCCGGTAGTGGATGAGGCCTGCATCGGTGGGCGCCACCCACCAGTCGCCGTTGCGGGCACGCAACGCGGCACGCAGCGGCGTGGTGGCAGGCACGCCGCCGAGCAGCGCGTAGCTGGCGGTTCCGGCCGTGGGATCGAAGCGCAAAAGCCCGTGGTTGGACACCAGCAGCAGCTGGCCACCCGTATCCGGCAAAATGGCGTACACGCGAATGTCGCGTGCGTCGGACGCCCTGCCGGGATTGGGTGAAGGGCTTTGCGCGGCGCCCGCGGGTGTGACCGGCGCCGTGCGCGCGTGGACGGCGTCGATGGCCGCATCCAGCGCGGCCTTGTAACTGGTGACGACGTGCGTGACGGGGTTGTAGCGCACCAGGCCCGGTCCGCTCAGCCCAACCCAGTATTGGCCGTCCGCCGCGGTCTGGAGCGCGCTGACGAAGGCGCGAGTGCGCGGATCGCCGGTCAGGTTCAGGACCGCGCTGAAGGGGCTGTGGTGGGTGCGGGTCCATGCGACGCCGGACGTGAGCGTGCCGACCCAGAGCAATCCGGTGCGATCAACAAACAGGGTCGTGATGGGTGAGTCGGGCAAACCGCCGCTGATGCCCAGCGGTGCCGGCTCCACCTTGACCATGGAACCGTCGCGCGCGACGCGCAGCAAGGTGTGGTCGGCAAGCGCCAGCCACAGGCGCTGGGCCGCGTCGGACGTGATCGCCATGACCCCGGTCGCGATGGTGCGTTGCCACAGGGGAGTGAGCGACCCGGTGCCGCGATCGATGCTGGCAAGGCCGGTCGCATTGCCCAGCAGCAACCGGCCGTCCGGCGTGCACAACAACGCGTTGATGGTCGAAGGGGTATCGGCAAGGACGCGACCGGAGGCCTTGGCCGGAGCCAGCACGATCACCTTGTCGCCCGCGCTGGCGTAAATCCTGCCATCGCCGCAACGCGTCATGGACTGGACGGACGCCCGCGTGCCGGTGGGTTCGCTCCATACGCTCCGCAGTACCGGGTGGGTGGCGCCGCCGGTCAAAAGATCCACGCCGCGCGGGCTGCCAACCAGCAGGCCAACGCCCGGAACCGCCAGCAGCTCCGTCACCGAAAGCGTCTTGCGCTGCACCGCTGGCGGCAGCGGCATGCTTGCATGGCGGCCAGGGTCGAACAGGATCAATCCGCCGCTGGTGGAGCCCACCCACAGGCGTCCGTCGCCGGCGTCGGCCAACGCCGTCACCTTGTAGTCCTCAGGCAGGCTGTCGGCGCGGTTCGGGTCGTGGCTGTAGCGCGTCAGGCTGTAGCCGTCGTAGCGAAACAGGCCGCCCTGGGTTGCAAACCACATGAAACCCGTCTGGTCCTGGAAAACCAGCGACACCGAGTTTTGCGCCAAGCCGTTGCGGTCGTCCAGCTGCTGGAAATGGAAGTTGCGCTGATACGCCTGCCAACTCGTGGCCGTCGCCGCCGGCCCGGGCGCGGCAGGCTGTGCACGGGCTATGCCGGCGAACCAGCTCCCCACAGCCACGCATGCCAGCGCCAGGCAGGTACGCCCCGATCGCTGGATGGTCACCGCTGACCCCGGGTGATGCGCTTCATGATGGAACAGTGATCCCTGCGGAGGCGCGCCTGCGTGGCCCGGTCGCCGCACCGAACCGACAAGCGGGAATTCGCACCAAGTTTACTCAAACCACCAAGGCGCGTCGCAGGTATTCGGTCGCGTCCCGGCGCATGCCCTAGAATGCGGTGCCATCCGCGGCTGCGCTGACCCACACGATGATGCCGGAAACCCTTGCGCAATGGAGCACGCTGCTCGAGCGCGCCAAGCTGGGCGTTACGCCAGCCGAGTTGCACGGCTCGGTGACGGGATTCCTGTGCGCCGGTTGGGGGGGCCATGCGAATGAACTGCTGGCTTCGCTGGCGCTGGAAGGCGATGCGCGCGATGCCGCGGCCGGCGAGGCGTTGCATGCCGCACTCGAGCACGCGGCAGCCCGCATCGCGGCACGTTTGCGCGCGGGCGAGCCGGTCGAACTGCTGTTGCCTGACGCGCCCCTGGCGGCGCGGGCCAACGCGGCGGTGGACTGGTGCCGGGGTTTCCTGGGCGGCATCGGCCTGACTGGTGTATTGGACGCGGTCGAGCGGGCGCCGGAAATGCGTGAATGGCTTGACGGTCTCGGCGCCATCGCGGCCGCCCACCTGCGATGCAATGACGGCGACACCGCCGAGCTGGACGCCGTGTTGACCTACATCCGCACCGCCGTCGCCGGCTTGCAACAGGCGCTGGCGCCCACGGTGCGGACGTGATCGCAGCCGCCGAGTTCGCCCGCCGCCGCCGGGAACTGATGCGAATGGCGGGCGCTGATGCCGCGTTGGTGGTGGCGGCCGCGCCACGGCGGATGCGCAACGCCGATGCTGCCTGGCCGTACCGGCAGGATTCCGATTTCCATTACCTCACCGGATTCCCGGAACCCGACGCGGTACTGGCGTTGTTGCCCGGCCGGGGACGCGGCGAGGTGGTGCTGTTCTGCCGCGAACGCGACCCCGGGCGTGAGCGTCTGGAGGGGCCGCGCGCGGGTCCCGAAGGTGCGGTTGCGCGTTTTGGCGTGGACGATGCGTTTCCAGTCGAGGATATCGACGACATCCTGCCCGGGATGCTGGAAGGCCGGGCGCGCCTGTACTGCCATTTCGGTCGCGAGAACGAATTCGACGCCAGGCTGCTGCGCTGGATGCGGCGCCTGCGCGCGGCGCGCGGCGGCGGCGTGGTGCCGCGCGAATTCGTCGCGCTGGGCCACCTGCTGCACGAGTTGCGCCTGTACAAGTCGCCGGCGGAGCTGGCCTTGATGCGCAGCGCGGCGAAGATCGCGGCGGCCGCGCAGCTGGCTGCGGTACGCGTGGCGCACCCGGGGGCCGGCGAATACGAAGTGGAAGCGACGCTGCTGCAGGTGATGCGCGCGCACGCCGCGGTGCCGTCGTACCCGCCGACCGTCGCGGCGGGCCGCAACGCCTGCGTGATGCACTACACCGAAAACCGCGGCAAATTGCGGCGCGGCGACCTGCTGCTGATCGATGCCGGTGCCGAGATCGAATGCTATGCCTCGGACGTCACCCGTACCTGGCCGGTGGGCGGCGCGTTTTCGCGCGAGCAGCGCGCGCTGTACGGCATCGTCGCGGAGGCGCAACAGGCCGCCATCGACGAAGTGCGCGCCGGTCGCGCGTTCACCGCCGCGCACGCCGCCGCGACGCGCGTGATCGTCGCGGGATTGTGTGCGCTGAAGCTGTTGCCGGGGACGCCGCGCACGGCACTACAGTCGCGTGACTACCTGCGCTTCTTCCCGCACAAGACCGGCCACTGGATCGGGCTGGATGTGCATGACGTGGGCGACTACCGCGTCGATGATGAACCGCGCGTGCTGGAGCCGGGCATGGTGGTGACGGTCGAGCCCGGCATTTACGTTCCGGCGGATGACACCCGCGTGCCGGCGAAGTGGCGCGGCCTCGGCGTCCGCATCGAGGACGACGTGGCGGTGGGCACGCAGGGCCACGAGGTACTGAGCGCGAGCCTGCCAAGCCGGATTGACGACGTGCAGGCGGTCTGCGGCGCGTGAACGCGCGGGACGGCCCGCGGCACCGGTTTGATGTATGGTTCCAGCGCGGGGCTGGTCGGCGTGTGCGGCCAGCCCCGCGTGCATCCACCGACAGCGGAGAACCAGCATGGCCGGCAGCAATTCCTGGACCAAGGCTTCACCGTATTTCCTCAGCCTTTTGCGCATCGTCGCGGCGTTCCTGTTCATGTGCCACGGCGCGGACAAGTTGTTCAATCTTCCCGGTGGGCCATTCGCGCTGATTCCGTCGGCGAAATTGTTCACGCTGGCGCCGGGCTTTGCCGGCATCCTGGAGTTCGGCGGTGGGTTGCTGTTGCTGCTCGGCGTATTTTCGCGCCCGATCGCGTTCGTCCTGTCGGGCGAAATGGCGTTCGCGTACTTCATGGCACACTTTCCGACCAACCACATCTTCCCGTACCTCAACGGTGGCGAAAGCGCGGTACTGTTCTGCTTCGTCTTCCTGTACCTGTCGGCGGCCGGCCCGGGGCCATGGAGCTTCGACCGCGCGCGCGGGCGCGCCTGAGTTGAACGACGGAGGCACCTCGTGCATCACAGCCGCTTGAGCAGTTTCATCATCGATTGCAGGGGCGACGACCTTGTCGAAGCCGCGCGTTTCTGGTCCGCCGCCCTGGGCAGGCCGCCGCGCGACGGCGCTGATCCCGCGCACGACAAGTACTTCGAGCTGGTGATGCACGAGGACGAGCCAATCGTCGAGTTGCAGAAGGTCGATCACGCCAGCCGCGTGCACCTGGACATCGAGAGCGACGACATCGAGGCGGAAGTCAAACGGCTGGAGACGCTGGGCGCCAAACGCGTGGCCGCGATCAAGACCTGGGTGGTGATGGAAGCCCCGACCGGTCAGCGCTTCTGCGTGATCCGCCCGCAGCGCCAGGGCAAGCTCGGTCCGCACGCGAACGCGTGGCCGTGAGGCCTGCCGCCTGACCGGTGTTGCCGGAGGTGATGCTGCAAAAATGACGGGACGTTGACGCCGCCTCCGGTATTGGTGGCGTCCCCGTCGATGAGCGCCGCCCGGCGGCCTGGGATTTAGCGCCGTGAACGAAGCCTTGTTCCTGTCCCGGCTG
>JAICHS010000028.1 GCA_025924775.1 Rhodanobacteraceae bacterium | reverse complement strand
GGATGGTTCAGCAGCGCGTTGTACAACGTGTTGACGCCGGTGATCGCGCTCCAGCGGTTGCGCTTGAGCGTCTTGATGAACGCAGGGATGTCGCGCGGATTGGTGATCAGGATGTTTTCGCCGCCGAAGTACATGATGAACAGCGCGTTCACCGTCAGCGAGAAGATGTGGTACAGCGGCAAGGCGGTGATGATGCGTTCGTCACCGGGCGTGAACAGGTCGCCCACCCACGCCGCCAGCTGCAGTGCGTTGGCGACCATGTTGCCGTGCGTCAGCATGGCGCCCTTGGCGACGCCGGTGGTGCCGCCGGTGTATTGCAGGAACGCGATGTCGTCGTGGCCAAGTTCCACCTTGGGTGCCGTAAGATCCGCGCCCTTGCGCAGCACGTCGCGGAAGCACAGATGGCCAGGCAACGACCAGCGCGGCACCATCTTCTTGATGTGCTTCACGGCGAAGCTGATCAGCGGACCCTTGGGGAAACCCAACTGGTCGCCGATCGAGGTGACGATGACGTGCTCGACGTGGGTCTTGCCGACGGTTTCCTGCAGCGTCACCGCGAAGTTTTCCAGCACCACGATGGCGCTCGCGCCCGAATCCTCCAGCTGGTGCTGCAGTTCACGGGCGGTATACAACGGGTTGACGTTGACCACGGTCAGGCCCGCGCGCAGCGCGCCGAACAGCGCGATCGGGTATTGCAGCAGGTTGGGCAGCATGATCGCCAGGCGATCGCCCTTGCCGAGCTTCCATTCGTTCGCCAGGAAGGCCGCGAACGCCGCGCTCTGGCGATCCAGTTGCGCCCAGGTAAGTGCGCTGCCGAAGCTGGAATAGGCGGGGCGCGTGGCATGCTGCGCGCACGCCCGTTCGAACATGGCCACGATCGAAGGGTACGCACCCGCGTCGATCTCGGCGGGAACGCCCGGCGGATAGTGCGGCAGCCATGGACGCGAATCAGTCATGCGTGCTCCCTCCTATCATTTGCGCATGCACACAGCATTGGAGCACGATAGCTGCGAAAGCGGCAAGCCGCATTGTGGAAAACGCTGGACAAGGCACGAGACAATGACCCGCACGCTACCTGCGCCAACACGTTCCACCCGCGTCCAGTGGGTCGCATGGGTGTTCGCGATACTGGCGATGGTCGTGCTGGCAGGTTGCCGAAACGCGCCCGCCGAGCAGCAGGTCCGCCATGCAATCGATACCGCGGCGGCGGCGGCGCGCGGCAACGACGCACGCGGCGTGCTGGCGGTGGTCAGCGACGACTTCACGGGCGATGACGGCCAGATGGATCGTCATGGCTTGCGCCAGTTGTTGGCGTTGCGCGCGTTGCGCCAGGACCGGACCGGCATCTTGGTTGGCCCGGTTTCATTCGAACGCCGGGGCGACCGCATCATCGCCAGTTTCAACCTGGTGCTGACGGGCGGCAAGCCGGACGACCTGCTGCCAGCCGACAGCGCGATCTACGCAATGCGCACCGCCTGGCGGAAGGTGGGTGGTGACTGGCGGTGCTACAACGCGATCTGGCACGGTACCGCGCAGTAGTGGCTCTACGCACGGTCGCCCGCAGGCTGGCTCCTACCTGACCAACCGTGTAGGAGCGCGCCTGCGCGCGACCACGTTGTTTTTATGCCGCCTTCTTCGCCAGGTCGCGCAGCACGTACTGCAGGATGCCGCCGTGCTTGTAGAAGTCGCGCTCCTTGGGGGTCAGCAACATCACGCGCACGTCGAACTCCACCTTCTTGCCGTCCGTCGCGGTCGCGGTGACGTGCACCAGCTTGGCGTCGCCGTCTTCCAGACCCTTGATGGCGAAGGTCTCCTTGCCCGTCAGGCCCAGCTTCTGGGCGTTGTCGCCGTCCTTGAACTGCAGCGGCAGCACGCCCATGCCGACCAGGTTGGAGCGGTGGATGCGCTCGAAGCTTTCCGCGATCACGGCCTCGATGCCCAGCAGCAGCGTGCCCTTGGCCGCCCAGTCGCGCGACGAGCCGGTGCCGTATTCCTTGCCGGCAATCACGATCAATGGGCTGCCTTCCTGCTTGTACTGCATGGCGGCGTCGTAGATCGTCATCTGCTTGCCGCTCGGGATGTGCAGCGTGTAGCCGCCCTCGACGCCATCCAGCAGGCGGTTCTTGATGCGGATGTTGGCGAAGGTTCCGCGCACCATCACGTCGTCGTTGCCGCGGCGCGAGCCGTACGAGTTGAAGTTCTTCGGCTCGACGCCGCGCGCCATCAGGTACTTGCCGGCAGGCGAGTCCTTCTTGATGGCGCCGGCCGGCGAGATGTGGTCGGTCGTCACCGAGTCGCCGAACAAGCCGATGCAATAGGCGTGCGTGATGTCCTCGTGCCGGGGCAGTTCCATCGTCATGCCCTCGAAATAGGGCGGGTTCTTGATGTAGGTGGAATCACCGTTCCACTGGTACTGGTCGCCATCGGGAACCTTGATGGAGTTCCAGTCCGTGTTGCCCTTGAACACGTCGCCGTAAGTCTTCTTGAACATACCGGTGTTGATGGATTTGGCCACCAGGTCGGCGATTTCCTGGTTGCTGGGCCAGATGTCCTTCAGGTACACGGGCTTGCCGGACTTGTCGTTGCCGAGCGGCTGGGTCGCAAGGTCGATGTCCACGGTGCCGGCGATCGCAAAGGCGACGACCAGGGGCGGCGAGGCGAGGTAGTTCATCTTCACCTCGGCGTGGATGCGGCCTTCGAAGTTGCGGTTGCCCGACAGCACGGCCGCGACCGCGAAATCGTTCGCCTGCACGCGCTTGCTGACGTCTTCGGGCAACGGACCCGAGTTGCCGATGCAGGTGGTGCAGCCATAGCCGACCAGATAGAAGCCCAGCTTCTCCAGGTCACGCATCAGGCCGGTGGCCTCGAGGTAATCGGTGACCACCTTCGAGCCGGGGGCCAGCGACGTCTTGACCCACGGCTTGGGTGCCAGACCGCGCTCGGCCGCCTTGCGGGCCAGCAACCCGGCGCCGATCATCACCGCCGGGTTGGAGGTGTTGGTGCACGAGGTGATCGCCGCGATCACCACCGAGCCGTCTTCCAGCGCGCAATGTTCTTCGTGCGGGCACACGTCCGGCGAGAACTCGGCCTGCGAGGCTGCGCGACCGACCGCGGTGCTGCCCCCTTCGTTGAGGAAGCGCTCCTTGTCGGTGTCGGTGCGCGGCTTCTTGATCGAGGCCAATGCCTGCATGGTGGACGTATAGCTTTTGCGCATGTCGGTCAGCAACACGCGGTCCTGCGGCCGCTTGGGCCCGGCCAGCGACGGCTTGACGTCCGCAAGGTCAAGTTCCAGCACCGAGCTGAACTCGGGCTCGGGCGAGCTGGCGTCGTGCCACAGGCCCTGCGCCTTGGCGTAGGCCTCGATCAGCGCGATGTGTTCCGGGTCACGGCCGGACAGGTTGAGGTAGTTGACCGACTCCTGGTCCAGCGGCGAGATCGCGCAGGTGGCGCCGTATTCGGGCGACATGTTGCCAAGCGTCGCGCGCGTGGCCAGCGCGAGGCTCTGCAGACCCGCGCCAAAGAACTGCACGAACTTGCCGACCACGCCGTGCTTGCGCAGCATCTGGGTCACGGTCAGCACCAGGTCGGTCGCGGTGGCGCCGTCGGGCAGTGCGCCGGTGAAGCGGAAGCCGACGACCTGCGGGATCAGCATCGACGACGCCTGGCCCAGCATCGCGGCTTCCGCCTCGATGCCGCCCACGCCCCAGCCGAGCACGCCCAGGCCGTTGACCATCGTGGTGTGCGAGTCGGTGCCGAACAGGGTGTCGGGATACGCCCATTGCTGGCCGCCGATGTCGCTCACCATCACCACGCGCGACAGGTACTCAAGGTTCACCTGGTGCACGATGCCGGTGTCGGGCGGCACCACGCGAAAGTTGTGCATCGACTTCTGGCCCCAGCGCAGGAACGCGTAACGCTCGTAGTTGCGCTTGAACTCGATTTCGGCGTTCTTTTCCAGCGCGTCGGTCTGGCCGAACACGTCCACCTGCACCGAATGGTCGATCACCAGCTCGCAGGGCGACTGCGGGTTGATCTTGCCGGCGTCGCCGCCCAGCGCGACCATCGCGTCACGCATCGCGGCCAGGTCGACGATCGACGGCACGCCGGTGAAATCCTGCAGGATCACGCGTGCCGGCAGGAACGGGATCTCCGTGGCGGGTTCGGCCTTGGGATCCCAGTTCAACACCGCCTCGATCTGCGCGTGAGTGACTTCCTTGCCATCTTCGCGGCGCAGCAGACTCTCCAGCAGGACCTTCATCGGGTACGGCAGCCGCGCGACGTTGTAACGCTTGTCCAGCTTGGCAAAATTGGCGAACTGGTACGACTTGCCGCCGACGGTGAGGGTGTCGCGAATGCCGAATGAGTCTTGCATGGGATTCTCCTGAGTTGCCGCGTTGGACTTGCGTGGCACGTATGCTTTCGATTGACCGCCCATTATCGCGCAAACCGTGTTGCGCTGCCCGACGCGGGCCAGCGCAGCGATACTGGCGCGCGGCCGCCTGGCACGGTCGCGGCGCATCGCCGCGGGGCTGCGGTCAGCCGCGCAGCGCGACGCCCGCGAGCATGCCGCGGGCAATCATCACCTCGCGCCGCGGGCGCAGCAGCAGGTGGCGCCGGCGACCACCCAGCTGGCGCCACATCACGGCGGCGCGCACGGCTGCCAGCAGCAGTGCACGCACACGCTGAGCCTGCACGGTCTGCCGCAGGTACAGCGGATTGCCGACCACCGTGATGTGCGGTTTCAGGTCGGACAAGTTGCTGCAGTACAAGTCGGCGAGGCGCGCAATGATGGTGGGGTGGGTGACGGGAAAGTGTTGCAGCTGACGCTGCATGCCGGTCAGACCCTCACCCAGTTTGGCGTTGATGGCGGGCGCACCGGCCAGGCTGCGCTCCAGCTTCATCACGTTGATCAGCATATGGAACAGCGGCAGGTCGCGGTCGTCGCCTTCCACCTGCTCGACCAGCACGCGCAGGCCGCGCCGCACGCCGCGGTTGCCACCAAACACGTCGGCGGCGGTATCCGATTCCAGCTTGAACACGCTTGCCAGGCTGGCCTCCATTGCCTCGGGGTCGCAATCGCCGTCGCGCGCAAGCTCGCGTACCAGCGACAAAGCCTGGAACACTCCCGCCAGCGCCAGCACGCGCGATTCCTTCATTGCGGCTCTCCCAAACGCGGCGCGTCGGTGGTCCCGATCACGCCGCCGCCGAGGCATTCGTCGCCGCGATAGAAAACGACCGACTGTCCGGGCGCGACCGCGCGCTGTGGCACATCAAAGGCCACCTCGCACCCGGCACCATCCACACGGACCCGGCAGGCCTGAACCGGCTGCCGGTAGCGCGTCATCGCAGTGCATTCGAAGGCTGCCGCGGGTGGCGCGCCCGCGATCCAGTGCACGTCGCTGGCGCGCAGCGAGCGCGACATGAGCCAGGGGCTGTCGTGGCCCTGGTCCACGTACACCACGTTGGCGGCGACGTCCTTGCCGACCACGTACCACGCCTCGCCACTGCCGCCGGCCCGGCCGCCGATGTGCAGGCCGGAGCGCTGGCCCGGCGTGTAGAACAGCGCGCCTGCGTGTTCACCCAGCGCACGGCCGTCGGGGCGCCGCAGCTCGCCGGGCTGCGCGGGCAGGTAGGTCGCAAGGAACGCGCGAAAGTCGCGTTCGCCGATGAAGCAGATGCCGGTGGAATCCTTCTTGGCCGCAACTTCCAGGCCGGCTTCCCGGGCGATCCCGCGCACGTCGGTCTTGTCGATGCCGCCCAGCGGAAACACCACCGCACCCAGCTGGTCCTGGTCGAGCGTGTGCAGGAAATAGGTCTGGTCCTTGGTTGCGTCGTGCGCGCGCAACAGCCGCCAATGCCCGCCATCGAAGGCACTGCGTGCGTAGTGTCCGGTTGCGATCTTTTCCGCGCCGTCGGCGCGTGCGGCGGCCAGGAACACTCCGAACTTGATTTCGCGGTTGCACAGCACGTCCGGATTCGGCGTGCGCCCGGCGCGGTATTCGGCGAGGAAATGGGCAAACACCCGGGTACGGTAGTCGGCCGCGAAGTTGGCGCTGCGGAATGGGATGCCAAGTCGTGCGCACACCGCCAGCGCATCCTTGCGGTCGGCGTCGGCGTGGCAACCGGACGTATCTTGGTGACCGGGACCCTCGTCCTCCCAGTTCAGCATGAAGAAGCCGGACACGTCGTGGCCGGCGCGCTTGAGCAACAGCGCGGCGACCGAGGAATCGACGCCACCCGACATGCCCACGGTGATGCGCATGCTCATGCTTCCAACGGCGGCAACAGCGAGCGCAGCGTCGCCAACGGCAGGCGTTGCCCGGCCAGCCAGTCGTCCAGGGTGGTCAGCACCAGCGGGCTGCGCAGGCGCGTCGCGGCGGCGGCGATTTCGGGGTAGGTCATCCACAGCGCGCGCGTGATGCCGGTGTCCAGTGCGTGCCCGGGGTGGTGGCGCACGGGATGGCCCGCGAACGCAAAGCGCACGATGTGGTGCCGGTGCACCGGGCTGTGCCACTGCTGCGCGCCGATGAAGTGATCCAGCGCCACGTCCCAGCCGGTTTCCTCCAGCGTCTCGCGGCACGCCGCCGCGGCCAACGTCTCGTGGTCTTCCAGGTGGCCCGCCGGCTGGTTCAGCCGCAGCGTGCCGTGGATGTCTTCCTCGACCATCAGGAAACGGTCGCCGTCGGCAATCACACTGGCCACGGTGACGTGTGGGCACCAGATTGCGCCCTGGTCGGGCGCGGTTGCGATTTCGGACATGTCATCCAGCACTGGAAATTTCGCCATTTTGCCATCATCTGGAACCACGTTCCGGCACTACTTGCCCGCGGCTGCGGGCCTATACTCGGGCCAAAGGCCTGCCGACACATGACACCAGCAAAAGTCACCGACAACGAGACCGAACACGAGCAGGGCGTGGTGGTCGAAACGAGCCGCCCGGAAACGGCGCGCCCACCGCTGTACCAGGTGGTCCTGCTCAACGACGACTACACACCGATGGAGTTCGTGGTGGTGGTACTGGAGACGTTTTTCAACATGGCGAGGGAGCGCGCGACGCAGGTGATGTTGCACGTGCATACCCGCGGCAAGGGTGTTTGCGGCGTATTCAGCCGCGAGGTTGCCGAGAGCAAAGTGGCGCAGGTCAACGAGTTTTCGCGTATCCACCAGCACCCGCTGCTTTGCACGATGGAAAAGTTGTAACCGTCCCCATATCGGGGGAAAGAGATCCGGAGACCCAAGCCATGTTCAGCAAGGACCTCGAATACACCATCGGCCAGTGCTACAAGGAAGCCCGCGAGCAGCGCCACGAGTTCATGACCGTGGAGCACCTGCTGCTTGCGCTGCTGGCCAACCCCACCGCGGCCGCAGTGCTGCGCGGCTGCGGCGCCGACCTGGACAAGCTGGCCCAGGACCTGCGCTCCATCATTACCGAAACCGTACCCGTGCTGCCTACGGGCGACGAGCGCGACACGCAGCCCACGCTGGGATTCCAGCGCGTGCTGCAGCGCGCCGTTTACCACGTGCAGTCCTCGGGCCGCAAGGAAGTCACCGGCGCCAACGTGCTGGTGGCGATCTTCGGCGAAAAGGATTCGCACGCCGTGTATTTCCTGCACCAGCAGGAAGTGGAGCGGCTGGACGTGGTCAATTACGTCTCGCACGGCATTGCCAAGATCGGCCACGAATCCGAAGCCGCGCCGGCGGCGGGCGAGGCCGGCGCCGAGGCTGAAGCGGAAGGCAAGGACAAGGACAACGCGCTGGCCGAATACGCGACCAACCTCAACGAGCGCGCCGCCGCGGGCAAGATTGACCCGCTGATCGGCCGCGAGGACGAGGTCGAGCGCACCATCCAGGTGTTGTGCCGCCGGCGCAAGAACAACCCGTTGTACGTCGGTGAATCCGGCGTGGGCAAAACCGCCCTCGCCGAAGGCCTGGCCCGCCGCATCGTCGAGGGCAAGGTGCCCGAGGTGCTGGAAGACGCCACCATCTGGGCGCTCGACCTGGGTGCGCTGGTCGCGGGGACCAAGTACCGCGGTGATTTCGAGAAGCGCCTGAAAGCCGTGATCGGACAACTGAAGAAGGATCCGAACGCGATCCTGTTCGTGGATGAAATCCACACCATCATCGGCGCGGGTTCGGCGTCGGGCGGCACGATGGACGCGTCCAACCTGATCAAGCCAGCGTTGGCTTCTGGCGAGCTGCGCTGCATTGGCTCCACCACGTTCCAGGAATTTCGCGGTGTGTTCGAGAAGGATCGCGCGCTGGCGCGGCGGTTCCAGAAAATCGACATCGTCGAACCGTCGCCAGCCGACAGCGTGGAAATCCTGAAGGGCCTGAAGTCGCGCTTCGAGGAACACCACAACGTCACCTACAGCGATGAAGCCCTGCAGGCGGCGGTGGACCTGTCGGTCAAGCACATCCCCGACCGCCTGCTGCCGGACAAGGCCATCGACGTGATCGACGAAGCCGGCGCGCACCAACGGCTGTTGCCCGATGACAAGCGCACGGGCAAGGTCGACGTGCCCGAAGTGGAATACATCGTCGCGCGGATGGCGCGCATTCCGCAGAAGCAGGTGTCGGCGTCCGATCGCGACGTGCTGAGGAGCCTCGACCGCAACCTGAAGATGGTTATCTTCGGTCAGGACGCGGCGATCAACACGCTGGCCTCGGCCATCAAGATGGCGCGCTCGGGCCTTGGCAGCCCCGACAAGCCGATCGGCAACTTCCTGTTCGCTGGTCCCACCGGCGTCGGCAAGACCGAGGTCACGCGCCAGCTCGCGCTGCAGCTGGGCATCGAACTGGTGCGCTTCGACATGTCCGAGTACATGGAGCCGCATTCGGTGTCGCGCCTGATCGGCGCACCGCCGGGCTACGTCGGCTTCGACCAGGGTGGTCTGTTGACCGAATCGGTGGTCAAGCATCCGCACTGCGTGCTGCTGCTGGACGAGATCGAGAAGGCCCACCCGGACGTCTACAACATCCTGCTGCAGATCATGGACCATGGCGTGCTGACGGACACCAACGGGCGCGAGGCGAACTTCCGCAACGTGATCCTGGTGATGACCACCAACGCCGGCGCGCGCCAGGCGTCCCGCCGCAGCATCGGGTTCCTGGACCAGGACCACGCCACGGATGCGATGGAAGTGATCCGGCGGACGTTCACGCCCGAGTTCCGCAACCGGCTGGATGCCGTGGTGCAGTTCAACCCGCTGGGCTTCGAGCACATCCTGCGCGTGGTGGACAAGTTCCTGATCGAGCTGGAAACGCAGTTGCAGGAAAAGCGCGTCAGCCTGAATGTCACGCCGGACGCGCGGCGCTGGCTGGCCGAGCACGGGTTCGACGCGCAGATGGGCGCGCGCCCGATGGCAAGGTTGATCCAGGACAAGGTCAAGCGCGCCGTGGCCGACGAGCTGTTGTTCGGCAAGCTGGCCGATGGTGGCAAGATCAACCTGGGCGTCAAGGACGGCGAGCTCACGGTCGATACGGAAGCGGCCGAAAAACTTCCCGCCGTGGTCGAGTGACGGACCCGGGAAGTTATCGATGCCGGAACGAAAACGGCGGCCCCTGGCCGCCGTTTTCCTGTGTCACGCAACGACCCCGCACCGGTGTCGTCGCGCATCCCCGCGCTGCACGGGGTAAGTTCGTCCTGGACTCACTTCATGCGGTAGGTGATGCGCCCCTTGGTGAGGTCATACGGCGTCATCTCGACCTTGACCTTGTCGCCGGTCAGGATGCGGATGTAGTGCTTGCGCATGCGCCCCGAAATGTGGGCGGTGACGACGTGCCCGTTTTCCAGCTCTACGCGGAACATGGTGTTGGGCAGGGTTTCCTGCACCGTACCTTCCATTTCGATGACGTCGTCTTTGGCCATTGGGTTGCGCTTGGCTACGGTTGCTAAACCGTGCATTCTGCCACGACGCGGCGTTGCGCGAAAGCACTGGCGTGCAGATCAGCCCAGGTGTGTGCGCAGCTGGCGGCGTATTTCGGCCTCGACCACGGGGCGCATCAGGCCCAGCCACGGTCCCAGTCGGACCCGCACGTGCGCGTCCGCATCGGCGACGGTCAGGCTGCCCGCGACACCGTGGCCGCTGAAGTCGAGCGTATCGCCGGTCCAGTCCATTCCGTGGAGCCCAAAGCGGGTGGCGAGCTGCTGCGCGACGGCCGTGACGGCTTGTCGGCAACCGTGTTTGCCAAGCGAGTGCGGGTGGTGGATGTCGATGTCGGACATGGGCATGGCGTGGCGGAGGCGCGGCACCATGTTACATTTGCGCGCAACTTGGCAAGGTGTGACATGCGCGTCGTCAGCATCCATCCATCCCGCGATCCGGTCGCATGCGGGGAAGGTCCGGTGTACATCGGCAGCGCGCAGGGCGACGACATCGTGCCGGCCGCGGCGGGCGCGGAACCCCACCACGTGATGCTGGCCGCCGACGCGCGCGGATTGTTGCTGGCCGTCAAGCCCGGTTGCCAGCGCGTGTACGTCAATGCCCGGGCCGTGCGCGAACAGGCGCTGCTGCATTACGGCGACACAGTCACGCTGGGTGCCAACAAGTTTCTGGTGACGGCCGACTCGGCGCCGCCGGACCGGCCGCCAGCGGAAGCCCGGGGCGGGCAACCCGGCCGGGTCGGCCTGCGAATCGTGTCCGGAACGGCTTCTGGCCAGGTGTTGCCGGTGGCCGGCACGCTGCGGCTCGGCGCCGGTACCCGGTACTTCGGCGAGCTTGCGTATGGATACAAGGTTACGCAATCCGATGCTGGTCTGGGGTTCGAATCCGACAGTGCCTCGGCGCGCGTCAACGGCTGGCGCTGCCAGGCCGCCAAGCTGTCGCCTGGCGACCAGATCGTGCTGGGCGAGCATCGCCTGATCGTCGAAGCCCCCGCGTTGCAATACGCTGCCCGCGTGGCCGCGCTACCACCACCGCCGCCGGTCGAGCCCCTGACCGGGGCGCAACCCGACGACACGCCGCACACCGAAATCTGGTGGTTGATCGGCGCAGCGGTCGTGCTGGCGGCGGCCATCGCGCTGTCCCTGTATTTCCGCTGGTAGTCCAGCCCCGTCGAGGAAGCTTGAGTCATGTCGCGAGCGTGGAATTTCAGTGCCGGACCGGCCGCGTTGCCGGAAGCCGTGTTGCGGCGTGCACAGGCCGAGTTGCTGGAATGGAACGGCGCGCACGCGTCCGTGATGGAAATCAGCCACCGCGGCAAGGCCTTCATGGAGATGGCCGCGCGCGTGGAGGCCGACCTGCGCGAACTGCTGGCGGTTCCTTCGGGCTACAAGGTGCTGTTCCTGCAGGGTGGCGCGACCCAGCACTTCGCGCAGGTGCCCATGAACCTTTGTGCCGACGGCCAGCGCGCCGATTACGTCGTCAACGGCCACTGGGGCGAGAAGGCTGCGAGCGAGGCGTCGGCCTACGCGGTGCCAAACGTGGCGGCGAGTTCCAAAGCGGACGGCTATACGTCCATTCCCGACCGCGCGACGTGGGACCTTGACCCCCACGCCGCCTACGTGCACGTAACCACCAACGAAACCATCCACGGCGTCGAGATGCACGATGTTCCCGACGTCGGCGGCGTACCGCTGGTGGCGGACATGTCTTCGGACATCCTGTCTCACCCGCTGGATGTTTCGAAGTTCGGCCTGATCTACGCCGGGGCGCAGAAGAACATCGGCCCGTCCGGCCTGGTCGTGATGATCGTGCGCGAGGACTTGCTGGAGCGCCAGCCGCGCCCGCTGCCACGCATTTTCCGCTATGCCGAGCAGGCTGCCGCGAACTCCATGTTGAACACCCCGAATACGTGGGGCTGGTACGTGGCCGGGCTGACGTTCCAGTGGCTCAAGGAACAGGGAGGGCTGGCCGGGATGGAGCGTCGCAACCGCGCCAAGGCCGCAACGCTGTACCAGGCGATCGATGGTTCGGGCGGCTACTACCGCAACCGCGTGCGGCCCGAGGCGCGCTCGCGCATGAACGTCATTTTCAACCTGCAGGACGCGACGCTGGAACCGGTGTTCGTGCCTGAGGCGGAGCGGGCCGGGCTGCTGGCATTGAAAGGGCATCGCGCGCTGGGCGGCATCCGCGCGTCGCTGTACAACGCGGTGCCGTTGGAAGCCGTGCAGGCGCTGTGCGCGTTCATGTCGGAGTTTGCCCGCCGCCATGGCTAATCCATCACGCGCAGCCGAACCGCCACCGGCTTTCGACGCCGCGCAACTGGCAAACCCCGCCACGGCGCGCCTGCGCGCCTACGACCCCGGGCACGACTTGCCGGCATTGCGCGAGCGCTTCGGCGCGGCGATCGCGGAGCTGGGATCCAACGAGAACCCGCTGGGCCCAAGCCAGCGGGCCCTGAAGGCGATGCGCGCCGCGCTGGATACGGCCTTTCGTTACCCGGACCCGCGTGGCGCGGCGTTGAAACACGCACTGGCCGGGCAACTGGGCGTCGGCATCGACCATCTCGCACTGGGCAACGGTTCGCACGAGCTGTTGATGCTGCTGGCGCAGTGCTTTGCCGACGCGCAGCATTCGATCGTGTACTCACAGTACGGGTTCGCGGTGTTTCCGATCGCGACCGCTGCGGCCGGCGCGCGTGCCATCTGCGTGCCGGCGTTGCCGCGCGGGCACCGCACCGCGCCGCGTGGCCACGACCTGCCGGCGATGGCCAGGGCGGTGCGCCGCCACACGCGCGTCATTTATCTCGCCAATCCGAACAACCCCACCGGGACCTGGTTCGGCGACGCGGCGCTGGCGGCGTTTCTCGAGGCGGTGCCGCGCGAAGTGCTGGTGGTCGTGGACGAGGCCTACCACGAGTACGTGGACGTGCAGGGACTGTCCACGGCGCTGCCGTTGACTGCACGGCACCCCAACCTGATCGTTTCGCGCACGTTTTCCAAGGCCTACGGGTTGGCCGGGTTGCGCGTGGGCTATTTTGTCGCGCACCCAAGCGTGGTGGCGGTGCTGGAACGCCTGCGGGAATCCTTCAACGTCAACGTGGTGGCGCTGGCGGGTGCGGAAGCGGCGCTGGCCGACCGGGCCTGGCTGGCCAGGGTGCACGCCTTCAACCGCGCCGAGCGCGAGTGGCTGCGGGATGAACTGCTGGAACGCGGCTATCGCTGCCTGCCGTCACAGACCAATTTCCTGTTGTGCGTGCTGAAACAGGACGCGACGGCGCTGGAAAACCGTCTGTTCGGGCAGGGCGTCATCGTGCGCCCGATGGGGGGCTACGGGATGCCGCGCGCATTGCGCATCAGCGTGGGCAGCCGCGCGGAGAACCGGCGGCTGTTGCGGGCGCTGCCGTGACGCCGCGGGTGGACTGGGTCACCACGCCGGCGGGCGCGCCGCTGCGTGGCGAAGTCGTGGTGCCGGGCGACAAGTCGATCTCGCATCGCGCGATCATGTTGTCGGCGCTGGCCGAGGGCACCTCACGCATCACGGGCTTCCTGGAGGGTGCGGACACCCGCGCGACCGCGCGCATTTTCAGCCAGCTGGGCGTCCACATCGAGGCACCGTCCGCGGGCGAGCGCAGCGTGCACGGCGTCGGCCTGCATGGCTTGCGCCGGCCGGCCGGTGCGCTTGATTGCGGCAATTCCGGAACCGCGATGCGGCTGCTGGCGGGGGTGTTGGCGGGGCAGGCGTTCGATTGCGTCCTGACGGGCGACGCATCGTTGTCGCAACGGCCGATGCGGCGCGTGACCGACCCGCTGGCAATGATGGGCGGGTCGCTCGACACTGCCGGCGGCTTGCCGCCGCTGCGCATCCGTGGCGGGCGCCGTTTGCATGGCGTGCATTACGCGTCACCCGTCGCCAGTGCGCAGGTCAAGTCGGCGGTCCTGCTGGCCGGCCTGTACGCGCAAGGCGAAACGCTCGTCACCGAGCCGCACCCCACGCGCGATTACACCGAGCGGATGCTGGCGGCATGCGGCTGGCCGGTGGCGTTCGAGGCGGGCAGGGCGAGGCTGACGGGCGGGCACGTGCTGCACGCGATCGACATCGACGTGCCTGCGGATTTTTCCTCGGCCGCGTTTTTCATCGTGGCCGCAAGCATCGTTGCCGGTTCCGAAGTGCGGCTGCGCAACGTGGGCATGAACCCGCGCCGCACCGGCCTGCTGCACGCGCTGCGCTTGATGGGCGCGGACGCCGTGGAAGAAAACCTGCGCGAGGCGGGCGGTGAACCGGTAGCCGACCTGGTGGTGCACGGCGCGCGCTTGCGCGGCATCGAGGTACCGGTGGAGCACGTCGCCGACATGATCGACGAATTCCCGGCGCTGTTCGTGGCCGCGGCGTGTGCCGAAGGCACCACCACGGTTCGCGGCGCGGCGGAGTTGCGCGTGAAGGAGTCCGACCGCATCGCGGTGATGGCGACCGGGCTCCGCGCGCTGGGCATCGATATCGAGGAAACGCCGGACGGCGCAGTCATCCAGGGGGGGCCGATGCATGCCGGTGTGGTCGATGCGCACGGCGACCACCGCATCGCGATGGCCTTCGCGGCGGCGGGTGCCGTGGTCCCAGATGCGATCGGCATTCGCGATTGTGCCAACGTCGCGACGTCGTTCCCGGGCTTTGCGAGCGTCGCGAATGCGTGTGGATTGGCTTTGCACGAGGCGTGACGGGACGGGCGTTCCGCTAAAATCCGGCGGATGACGACCATCGGCTCCGTGCCCGTACTCACCCTCGACGGGCCTTCCGGCTCGGGCAAGGGCACCATTGCGCGCGCGGTGGCCGACCGGCTGGGCTGGCACATGCTGGATTCGGGCGCGATCTATCGCGCAGTGGGCCATGCGGTGGGCGCGCGCGGCATCGATCCCACCGACGCCGACGCGGTGGCGCGCTGCGCGGCCGGCCTGGCCATCACGTTTCGCGACCCGGGCGATGGGGGCGATACCCGCGTGCTGGCCGACGGTGCGGATGTCACCGACGCCATCCGCACCGAGGCCGCCGGCGCGGCCGCGTCCGCGATCGCGGCGTTGCCCGAGGTAAGAAAAGCCTTGGTGGACAAACAGTTGGCGTTTCGCAGACCACCCGGGCTGGTGGCCGACGGGCGCGACATGGGCACCGTGATCTTCCCGGATGCACCGTTCAAGGTGTTTCTGACCGCCAGCGCCGCCGAGCGTGCGGAAAGGCGCTATAAGCAGTTGAAGGCAAAGGGGCTTGACGTTACACTAGCCAGCCTTTTGCACGAAATTGAGTTGCGCGACGCGCGCGACGCGTCACGCACGGTCGCGCCGTTGCGGCCGGCTGCCGATGCCGTGGTGCTCGACACCACGGGGCAGCCGATTCCCGCGGTGGTCGCCCGGGTGCTCGCGGTCGTGCACAAGGCTTGATTGCACCAACGTACCGCGTTCGCGCGGTTTTCCCAAACGGATGCATTGATGCATCCCCCAACCGGCGGATCGTCGCCTGTGGAATCACCACCAATGGAACTTGCAGGCGTAGCGATCCATTCCCAATCTGGAATCCCCATGACCGAAAGTTTTGCCGAGCTGTTTGAACAGAGCCAATCCCTGGCCAAATTGAAACCTGGAGCCATCGTCTCCGGCACCGTCGTCGAAATCCGACCCGACGTGGTCGTCATCAACGCCGGACTGAAATCGGAAGGCATCGTACCGATCGAGCAGTTCAAGAGCGAAGACGGCGAGCTGGAAGTCAAGGTGGGCGACGAGGTCAAGGTCGCGCTGGATGCGATCGAAAACGGTTTCGGCGAAACCATGCTGTCGCGCGAGAAGGCCAAGCGTTCGATGGTGTGGGACGAACTGGAAAGCGCGTTCGAGCAGGAAGAGGCCATCACCGGCCGCATCAATGGCAAGGTCAAGGGCGGGTTCACCGTCGATATCCGTGACGTGCGCGCGTTCCTGCCGGGTTCGCTGGTGGACGTGCGCCCGGTGCGCGACCCCGCGTATCTGGAAGGCAAGGACCTGGAATTCAAGATCATCAAGCTGGACCGCAAGCGCAACAACGTGGTGGTCAGCCGCCGCGCGGTGGTCGAAAGCGAGCACTCCGAGGAGCGCGAGGCGCTGCTGGAGAAGCTGCAGGAAGGCGCGATCCTGCACGGCGTGGTCAAGAACCTCACCGACTACGGCGCGTTCGTGGATCTCGGCGGCATCGATGGGCTGCTGCACATCACCGACATGGCGTGGAAGCGCGTGCGGCATCCGTCGGAAGTCGTCAACGT
>JAICHS010000027.1 GCA_025924775.1 Rhodanobacteraceae bacterium | reverse complement strand
GTGATCCACGCCGCGCGCGACCCGGCCAGCAGGATCGGCACCAGCAGGAACAGCATGGCCACAATCAGCCCGGTGCGGCCGAACCGCCGTTTGGCCGCCCACAGCACGAACGGCGACAGCGACGCCAGCACCGGCCCAAGCTTCAAATTGCCGGCACCGAAGATGCCGGAAATCCGCTGAGCCTCGGCGTGGCCGCCCAGGCTGTAACCGGTCAACGCCTGCACCCACGCATCCAGCGCCCACAACGCCACCACAATGCCGGTGGCAAGGCACAGCGCGTGCAGGCGTGCTTCACGGCGCACCGCGAAACACACGTACACGCCGAAGGGCGCGAAGCGCAAGTAGGCCGCCGCGCTGCTCCAGCTGCGCGCAGGGTCGACCGCGCCCGGTGCCGAGATCAGCGCCGCCCCGAAATACGCCGCCCACAACCACAGCAGCAGCCGCGCGCCGGCGTGGCCGGCCAGCACGTGGCGATCGCGGAAGAACAGGATGATCGCGCCCAACATGCACAGCAGCGTGCCCAGCTCGCTGGAGCGCCCGAACGGCAGCAGGAACACCACCAGCCAGATCGGGGTGAGCGGCGACAACAGGGCGGCCTTGAGGCCAGCGCGCAGGGAAAAGGGCACGGCGGAAACGGTCGGTCAAGAGCACGCATCCTAGCGTGCGCAAGCCGCCAGGCGCAGCCGGTGGCTCAGCGGCTCACACGCGGCATCGCCGTCAATTCCCGGTACAGCGCCAACACCGAAGCCTGCATGTCGGACAGCCGGTAGCGCTGCAGCGGCGCGATCGGCGGCGCGCTGACCAACAGTTCCGCCGCGCGCTCGATCAGCTTGTTGACGTCACCCGCCGGCACGCGGCCCGCGGGATACAGCTCGGCCAGCAATTCGCCGACGCCGCCGTGCGCGTAGCCCAGCACCGGGCGGCATAGCGACAGCGCCTCGATCACCGTACGGCCAAAGCTTTCGGGCTTATTGGACAACTGCAGTACCAGGTCGGACACCGCGAACACGTCGCGCACGTCGCTGCGTGGCGGCGAAAAGGCCACGCGGTCGGCCACGCCACGGGCCTGCGCCAGCGCCTGCATTTCCGCGACGTACGCCTCGCGCCCGGCTTCCACGATGCCCAACAGCAGCAGCCGCGCCTGGATACCGCGATCGCGCAAGCCGGCCAGCAGCGCGATGGCGTCGGCATGGCCTTTCAGCCGCGTGCCGCGACCGGGCAAAGTCAGCAACGGCGCCCCGGTGAGCTGCGGGAACTCGGCGGCAAACCGGTTGCGCCAGATGTCCTCGGGCCGATAGCCGTAGGGAAACGCCGCCGGGTCGATGCCGCGCGGGATCAGGCTGAGCCGCGCCGCATCCACGCGCGGGTAATGGCTGAGGACGAAATCGTGCACGGTCTGTGACACCACGATCACGCGATCGCCGCGGGTCATGATGCGGCTCCAGCGGCCGGGCGTGTTGAGCCCGTGCATGGTGGTCACGAAATGCGGCCGTGGCTGCAGGCCACGCAGGGCGTACCAGCCCAGCCACGCGGGTACCCGCGAGCGCGCGTGCACGATGTCGGGTGCCAGCCCGTCCAGGATGCGCCGCAAGGGGCCGATCCGGGCCAAGCTGCGCAGCGACTTGGACCCGATGTCCAGCGTGACGTGTTCGCCACCCTCGCGCTGCAGACGCTCGACCATCCGTCCGCCAGCCGAGACGACCACCGAGCGGTGCCCGGCTTCGACGAGCGCGCGCGAGACTTCCAACGCCGAGCGCTCGGCGCCGCCATTCTCAAGCGCGGGCAGCAACTGGACGACGGTCAAACGGGACGGAGAGGCGGCGGGCTCGGCCACGACTTCCTGCATCACGGCAGTGACGGACATGCCTTGAAGCCCTGCAAGAATCGCGCCGACGCAAGCTGAACGCGCGTTCTCGGCCCGGGTTTCGCGGGATCAGCCTTCCGTGTGCTTCAGCACGTATTCCGCGCCGCAATAGGGGCACACCGTGGTGCCGCCGTCATCGACGATCGGCAGGTAGATACGCGGGTGCGAGTTCCACAGCGTCATTTCCGGCAGCGGGCAGGCCAGCGGCAGGTCCGCCTGGGTCACCTCGTAACGGCGCTTGGCGTTGGCGGGTTCACCCACGGGGTAGGAAGGAGCCGGCTGGGCGGGCATGACTGAAATCCTTTGGATCGACCGCAGCGATTCTAGCGCAGCGCGGCCTCAGCCACCGTGCGCGGTGACGTCCAGCGACACCGATTCCACCCCGGTGACGCCGCGCAGGGCATCGGCCAGTTCGCCCAGCGTGGTGACCTCGAAGCCGCGTGCGAACTCCACCGTCACCTCGTCGCCGTCGTCCGGGATGTGGCGCGTGACGATGGTGCTGGCGGGCAGCCGGTGGGCCATCAAAACCTGTTCCACGGCGGACAGCGACGCATGGCCTGCGAAATTGACCCGCACCTGTGGCAGCGCCTTGCGCATCGCGAAGCGCCGCTCCAGCGGCTTCAACACCGCCAGGATCACCCACGCGATCGCCGTCGCGATCACCGCCGCAAGGTACATCCCGCCGCCGACCGCCAGCCCGATGGCCGCCACCGTCCACAGGCCCGCCGCCGTCGTGAGCCCGCGGATCACGCTTTCGCGCTGCATGAACATGATGGTGCCGGCACCCAGGAAACCGATGCCGCTGATCACCTGCGCCGCGATGCGCGACGGGTCCAGCACCACGTCGGTCCGCCCCAGCACGATCGTCGAAGGCTTGCCAAGCACGTCGGCAAACCCGTAGGCCGACACGATCATCGCGACGGTCGCGCCCAGGCACACCAGCATGTGCGTGCGCAGGCCCGCGGCCCAGGTGTGCCGCTCGCGGTCGAAGCCGATGATGCCGCCGAGTGCGGCGGCCAGCAGCAGGCGGATGACGATTTCGGAAGTCGGCAGCACCTCGGTAACCTCCCAATCTGGTCCTGCACAGTCTATCGACGGTGCGATCTCCCGCATAATCCACACTTTGCCCTTGTCGTCGCGAGTCGATGCCTCAACCACCACGTTCCGCCTGGGTGATCAGCGACGGCGCCGCCGGCAACGAACGCCAGGCGCTGGCGTTGGCGACCGCGCTGGGCGTATCCGCGCGCGTACTGACGCTGCCCCTGCGCGCGCCGTGGGCGTGGTTCGCGCCACGCCGCCTCCCCGGCGGACGGCTGGCGCTGGCGCCGCGCGACCGCGCCAGCTTCGAGGCACCATGGCCCGACGTCGCGATCGGCTGCGGCCGCAGCGCGGCGCTGCTGACGCGCCTGCTGCGCGAGCTGTCGGACGGCGACTGTTATTGCGTCCAGATCCTCGACCCGCGCATCGACCCGCGTCATTGGGATGCGGTGGTTGCGCCGCGCCACGATCAGCTCGCGGGCGCCAATGTATTGACCACGCTGGGCTCGCTGAACCCGATCGACGAGACCTGGCTTGAGTCGGGGCGCGAAGCCGTCCCAGGCTTCGCCAGCCTGCCGCGCCCGCGCGTCGCGGTGCTGGTTGGGGGGCCCCGCCGCGGCATCGAGTTCGACGCCACGCTGGCGCAGCAACTGATCGACAGCGTCCGCGCGCTTGCCCGCGGCGGCAGCGTGCTGGCCACGACGTCCCGGCGCACGCCGCCGGAATTCGCGGCGCGCCTGCGCGCGGCGTTCGCGGCGTTTCCCGGCACCTTCTGGACCGGTGCGGGCGCCAACCCGTATCCCGCCCTGCTGGGCTGGGCCGACCGGATCGTGGCGACGCCCGACTCGGTCAACATGTTGTCCGAAGCCTGCGCGACGGGCGTCCCGGTGCACACCGCGGCCACCGGGCCGCTGCCCGGCAAGATCGCGCGCTTCCACGCCGCGCTGCGCGCGCGCGGTTTGCTGACCGACGCGGACGGCACGCGCGCCGGCAAGGTGCCGCCACTGCGCGAGACGCAGGCCGTCGCGGCCGAGCTGCGCAAGCGGATGGCGGCACGCGCGGCGCGGTGAGGTTGCGCGTTCGGGCTGCGACGACCAGCCCGTCGCCATCCGCGTCACGGCAGGCCCTCAAGCGGCGCCGAACTCGAACCCCGCGCGGCGGGCCACCTCCAATACTTTGGCGCAGCGCGCCTGCAGTACCAAGTCGCGCGGCACCACGCGGTGCTGCCCGGCCAGCGTCGCCGACAGCGCGCGTTCCAGCAGCTCGGCGTGGGCGGTCGCCAGCAGCGCGGCGTCTGCGGCGGACACGATCCCCGCCTGCACGCAGGCCGCGAGCAGGCGCGGCGTGTCGCCGGGCGCGGCCAACGCGGGATGCGCGTGCGCGTGCCGCAGCACCAGGCCCTGGAGCAAAAACTGGATGTCCAGCAACGCGCCGGCGCCCTGCTTCAAGTCCAGCAACGCGGCATCGGACCGGTCGCGTTGCCGGCGCCAGTCGGCGCGCATCCTGCAGACGTCCGCGAGCAGCCGCGCGGACTCGCGCGGTTGCCGCAACACATCGCCGCGCGCGCACGCGAACGCGGCGCCCAGCGCGGCGTCGCCCGCCACCGCGCGTGCACGCACCAGCGCCTGTTGTTCCCAGGTCCACGCACGTTCGCGCTGGTAGGCGATGAACGCCGGCAGGCTGGCGACCAGCAGCGACTTGCCGCCGTCGGGGCGCAGCCGGGTGTCGACTTCGTACAGTCGCCCGCCGCGCGTGGGTGCCGACAACCAGTGCACCACGCGTTGCGCCAGCCGCGCGTACCAGCGCGCGCCATCCAGCGGCCGCGCACCGTCACTCTGGGCCTCGCCGCGCGCGGCGTCGTACACGAACACCAGGTCGAGGTCGGAATTGAAGCCCAGCTCATCGCCACCGAGGCTGCCGTAGCCCAACACCGCGATGCCACTGCCCACGCCGGGCAGGCGACCATGCTGGGCGACCAGTTCGCGCTCGGCCAGTTCCAGTACCGCGCCGACCACCGCGTCGGCAAGTTCAGCCAAAGCGCGCGCGGCCGCCACCGCGTCCATGCCGCCGTCGCGAAAGGCCAGTCCCGTGCGCATCCGGTAACTGCCGCGCCACTCCGCGATCGCGGTCAGCACGGCTTCGGCGTCGCCCCCGGCCTGCGCGGCGGCCAGCTGCTGGGCAAGTTCCGTGCGCAGGTCCGCGACGCCGTGCGCCAGGTGTTCCACCCGCGGCGCCAGCACGTCATCCAGCAGCAGCGGCTGCGCGATCACGCGTTCGGCCAGGAACGCACTTTCGGCGCACAACGCCGCCACCCGCGCGCGCGCGGCGGGTTGTTCCTGCAACAGTGCCAGGTAGGCCGACCGCCGCGCCACCGCCTGCACCAGCCGGCACAACCGCACCAGCGCCTCGCTGGCCGCCGAGGTTGCCAGTGCCGCGTCGATCAGTTGTGGCATCAGGCGCTCGATGCGGCGTGCGCCGCGCGCGCTGAGGCCGTGCAGGCCGGCGACCTGGCGCAACGCATCCACGCAAGGCCCGGGCGACTCGAAGCCCGCGCTTTTCAACAACGCAGCATCGAGCGTGCCCTCGCGGGTGCGTTGCCACAGGCGCGCCCCATCGCCGGGCGCCGCGTCCGCCCGCGCGGGCCGTCCCGCATCGTTTTCGGGTTGCAGCACATCGGCAAAGATGGCGGTGACCCGGTCGCGCTGCCGATTGAGCGCATCCAGCAACGCGCGCCAATCCGGATAACCCAACGCCAGCGCCATGCGCAGGCGCTGCGCCGGGTCATCCGGCAGTGCGTGCGCCTGCCGATCGGCGAACATCTGCACGCGGTTTTCCAGCTGGCGCAGCAACAGGTACGCCTCGCGCAGTTCGCGTGCGCGCTGCTGCGCCACGTACCCGCGCGCGGCGCAGGCCTCCAGTGCCGGCAGCAGGCCACGCGCGCGCAAGCTCGTGTCGCGGCCGCCGCGGATCAACTGCTGCAGTTGCACCACGAACTCGATCTCGCGGATGCCGCCGGCGCCCAACTTCAGATCGTCGGCAAGATCGCGGCGCGCCACTTCGGCGTCGATCAACGCCTTCATTTCGCGCAGGCCGGCCAGCGCCGTGTAGTCGAAATAGCGCCGGTACACGAACGGCCGCAGGGTTTCCAGCAGGTGCTTGCCGGCGGTCACGTCGCCCGCCACAGGGCGCGCCTTGATCCACGCGTAACGCTCCCAGTCGCGGCCCTCGCGCTGGTAGTACTGCTCCATCGCCGCAAACGACGCGACCGGCGGCCCCGACTCGCCGAACGGACGCAGGCGCAGGTCCACGCGCGCGGCAATGCCATCGGCGGTTGCCTCGGCCAGCAGGCGCACGAACTCGCGCGCAACGCGGGTGAAGAACTCCGCGTTGTCCAGCGGCCGCGCGCCGTCGGTGGCACCGGCTTCCGGATACGCCAGCACCAGGTCCACGTCGGAGGAAAAGTTCAGCTCGCCGCCGCCCAGCTTGCCCAGCGCGATCACCACCAGCGCTTGCGGCACGCCGTCGGCATTGCGCGGCGTGCCGTGCCGCGCCCGTGCGGAAGCCCCCGCCTGCCGCACCGCCTCGGCGATCAGCACCTCGTACAGGTCAGTGGTGCCGGCCAGGGTGTCGCCCACCTCATCCAGGCCATTGACGTCACGGAACACCAGCCGCACGGATTCCGCGCGCCGGAAGCGCCGCAGGCGGGCGGACACGTCCGCATCGTGGCGCCGCAACCCACCCGCCCGCGCGGACGCGGGCGCCGGGTCGCGCAGGCGCTCGAGCCCAGCCGCCGTCAGCAGCGCGGGTTCGGCACGCAACGCCTCGAACGCGAAGTCACTGGCCAGCAACAGGCGGCGCACGCGCTCACCCACACCGGCGTCGTCGTGCATCACAACGCCGGCGGCGCGACAGCGGGCGGCCAACTCCGCGTAACGCTCATCGACCAAGTGTTCCAGCGCCGGCGGTATCGTGGCCATCGCCTGATTATGGCGGGGCCAGACGTCAACTTGCCGGGGCCCGCAACGTTCATGCAGGGTCGGTTAGGCTGTTTCGTCCCACCGTTTCCACGCGCCCCGCATGCCCCCTGTCGCAAGCCCAGCGCCCGGACGCCATCCGCCCGCCACCCGCGTGGCACTGGTGGTCGGGTTGGCCTTGGCATTCATTTTGTGCACCGCGTGGCTGGATGGCGGCAGCGACATCCTGCCCGGCGCGTTGTGGCGCCATCCGGACTGGATTCCGTGGTGGAGCGCGCCGTTGCGGATGCTGTGCAACGCGCTGCCGGGCCTGCTGCTGGCGTTCGCGCTGCTGGCGTGGACGCGCCGCGCGGCGTGGTCGTTCGGGTTGGCGTTCGGCGCGCTGGCGCTGATCTACGGTGTCAACGCGCTCAAAGTGCAGAACCTCGCGATCCCGCTGATGCCCGCGGACTTCCGCATGCTGGGACAACTGCGGCGCGGCGGCGGCGAACTGCTGTCCGGCTATCTGCCGCACGTCGCGCTGCTGGTCGTGGGACTGGCGGTGATCCTGGTGCTGCTGGTGGTGTGGTTCCGCCTCGAGCCGCAGGTGCTGGCACGGCGTCCGCGCCGTTGGCGCACCCTGGCGTCGGTGACACTGTTCGCGGCGCTGGTCTCACTGATCGCCGGCGTGCCGTTCTGGCGCGGCGTGTACAACCAGCAACTACTCGGCATGCAGCCGTGGTCGCCGCTGGCGACGCGCCAGCACGATGGCCTGATCGGCTCGCTGCTGCTGTTTCATCTGCAGTACGGCGCGCAAAACCGCAAGGCCGACGTGCCGGCCGCGCTGGCGTTGATGGCGCAATACGAGCCGCAGATCGCCGCGCAGATGCCCGCCGCCGGAAGCCCTGCGCAGAAACCCGACATCGTGGTGATCCTGTCGGAATCCTTCTTCGACCCGACCATCCTGCGTGGCTATCCGCCGGGCACCGACCTTACCCCCAACCTGCACCGGCTGCAGCGGCACGGCACGTCCGGCGCGCTGCACGTCCCCACCTTCGGCGGCGGCACGATCCGCACCGAGTTCGAGGTGCTGACCGGGCTGCCGCTGCGCTACTTCCCGCAAGTGCAGTTTCCGTACCTGCAGATCCACCAGAAGCGCGTTCCCGGCATCGTGCGCCTGCTGGCGGGCGACGGCTACACCACGCTGGCGGTGCACGGCAACAACCCGGGTTTCTGGAACCGCACGGCGGCATTCAAGGAACTCGGCTTCGACAAGTTCATTTCCATCGCCGATTTCCCGCACGACGACGCCGTCGATGACGGTCGCTACATGTCGGACAAATCCTTCACCGACGAACTGCTGCGCCAGCTGCCGGACGCCGGGCCGCCGCGGTTCGTGCTGGGTATCAGCATCGAGGCCCACGGCCCTTACGACAAGAGCTACGGCATCGACGAGCAGGTGCGCGACGACATCCCCGTGCCGAAGGCCGTCACCGATCCACAGGCCCGGCGGGAACTGCAGAATTACATCTACCACATGCAGCACGCCGACCAGCAACTCGGGCGGCTGGTGGAAACGTTGGCGCAGCGCAAGCGCCGCACCATCGTGTTGTTTTTCGGCGACCACCTGCCCGCCCTGGTGCCCGCGTTCCAGCAGGCGGGCTTCACCAATGGCCGCGGTTTCCTGACACAGACGGTGCCGTACGTGTTGATCGACACCGCGCACATGGACCACGCAACGACACAGGATGCGGCGGCCTGGCAACTGCCGGGCATGGTGTTGCACGCAGCGGGCATCGGCCATGACCCGTGGTTCCAGCTAACGCAGCTGGTGGGCCCGCAACTGGCCGCACTTACGCGCGCGCCAGATGCCCCGGTGGCGCCGGAGAATGCGCAGCAGCGGCGGCTGGACGAAGGCATGCGCAACATCGCCGACCTGCGCCTGCGCGGCAAGCTGGACAAGTTCTGGCCCAAGGCCGCGGCGATGGCGCAACGCGAACGGACGTCTGCGCACGCCACGGCCGTCGTGCAAGGCATCCACTGACACCGTACCGCCGTCCACGCGGCGCGCGGTGGATGGCCGCCGCAACGGATCGCGCTATCGTGGCACGCGATGCGATGCCGCAAGGACAAATTGCGGGGCTGTGCCGCGCGCGGCGCGCTGGCCTTGTGCGCGCTGCTGGCCGGCGTCGCGCCCTGCCTTGCCGGGCCGCCGTTCTTCACCGACGATCCGGTGCCGGTGGACTACCAGCACAACGAGTTCTACGTGTTCGGCACGCTGGACCACGCCGGCGGCACCAGCGCGATCGCCGGCCCCGCGATCGAATACAACCGCGGCGTCGCGCCGGATACGCAATTCCACATCGTGTTGCCCTACGCCTGGAACGTGCCGGCGCAGGGCGCCACCGCCACGGGTGCGGGCGATGTCGAACTTGGCATCAAGTACCGCTTCGTGAACCGCGACGACGGCAGCTTGCAGATAGGCATTTTCCCGATGCTCGAACTCGGCACCGGCAGCGCCCGGCGCGGCCTCGGCAACGGGCGGACGTGGTACCGCTTGCCGCTGTGGGTGCAAAAGACCGTGGGGGCGTGGACGTTCGATGGTGGCGGCGGGGTCATCATCAATCCCGCGCCCGGCATGTACCACGCCAGCTTCGGCGGCGCGTTGGCGCAATACACCTTCAATCCGCGCTGGACGCTTGGTGCCGAGCTGTTCCGCCAGAATGCGCTGGCCGCCGATCAGCCCGGCTACACCTTGCTGAACGTCGGCGGCTACCTCAACTTCTCTCAGGCATTCAGCCTGCTGTTTTCCGCGGGCGGCAGCGTGGCCGGCGCACGGCATACGGTCGCCTACCTGGGCCTGTACTGGACCTGGGCCGCGCAGCGCTGAACCGCAACGGCCACGCTGGCACTGCAACTACGCCGTGGCGGCGGGACAGACGTTGGCAAGCGTGGAGATGCCGAGCGCCCAGGTTTCGACCTTGATGGTCTGGATTGCGTGGCCATCGTAGGCATTGATGAGCTGCCAGTCGTGCGGGCCAACCCGCTCGAGCCCGATCTTGCATTCGGACCAGTGCCGGAACACGCCGTTGTTCAAGTAGCGGATGGTGAGCGAGCCACGCCCCTCCGCCGCGGCGATCGTGCCTTTCAGGAAGATCGCCTTGACGCCCTGGCCCTGGCCCAGCACCACACCGTCCGTGCTTTCGATGCCGGCCAGCGGGTAGATCTGGGTCTTGGTCGCCGCCGGGTCGCTGCCGGCGTTGGCGCTGGTTTGCATGGAAATGCCGCTGACGTCGCCATCGCCGGTCAACATCAGTTGCATCCGGCTGACGCTGGCGTCGCGGTCGTTGGTGATGGTCGCCAACGGCACGGCGGTGGTGCCCACGGGCAACGAGCTCGCGGTGGCGGACGGGACCGTGCCCGCGATCAGGGCAAAGGCAAGGAGAAACGAAAGGGCGGTGCGTTGCATGGAGCGAAGTGACCTCGAGTGACGAACGACGGACGGGGATTCCGGGCGCAAGCGCCGGCCACTATCGGCCTCGTCGCGCACGGCATGTGCCTGTGCACAACACGCACAAGCCATGCCAACCGGGGTTTGTTGGATACAAGCGCCTCGGAGAGACCAGCGAGGCGGGAACCGTGGAGCCTGAAGGCGACACTCCAGCGCGGAACGCGCGGGTTCGTGAATGCTGCAGCGCAGCAAGTCGCCCTAAAGTAGTGGATCAGGCTCCCCGCCGCAAGGGGTTCATCGCGCCCGGCAAGACCGGATATTCATGAACCGTCGTCCCGGTGCGCGGGCCGCGGACGCTGGCCGGCGCCGGCCTGATCGAGCCACGTCCGCACCGCGTCGGCAAATTGGCGGCTGGCGCGATTCAGGGCCGCGACGCCGCCCGCCGCATCCGCGCCGGGTGCGGGCACCTCGATGCGAAACGGCCGCTGCGCGATGACCTTGTCGCTTTGCCCGTCCAGCAAGGTCACCGTGGCCGCCAATCGACCGACGCTGTCTTGTGGGCTTGCAAACACCTGGCTGAAATCGTCGATCCGGACCTGCAGCGTGAAGGCTGATTGCGCCGGGTCGCCAGGACCGACGACCGCGCGCCAGCCCGCGCCGGCGGCCAGCGTGTTGCGCAGCAACACTTCCAGCATGTCCGCAGGCGGCGCCACCCAATCGGAATCCGCATAGGCTGCGATGCCGTCGTCGGCGCGATACGCCAGCCGGTAATACATGCCGGTGCCGTCGAGCCACGCCGGCACGCTGACGCGCGCGATCCGCAAGGTCGCGTCCGCGTGGGCGCGGGTGGACGGCGCCGCGGCGGCCGCCGTCGCCAGCGCGTAGTGCCGGGGAAACGCCGCGGGCCGCGACACGGCCGCGCAGCCGCCCAGCACCAGCGCGCCACACAGCCAGGCCAGACGCCATGTGCTCACGGTCGGTGCCCCCGCGGGTCGTGCTGGTCGAAGCCCGGCTCGCCGGGTCCCGGCGGGCGCGCGGCCGGGCCGAAGATCAGGCTCTGTGGTTTCGCGTTCAACTGGCGCAGCAACTGGTCCAATTGTCGCGAGGTGCGCGCAAGGCTGCGGCTAAGCGCGTCGAAATCCGGCGCGGTCTGCCGGTTCAGGTGTTCGCTGAGCTGCTGGCTCGAACGCGCCAGGGCGTCGAGGGAAGCCTCCAATCGCGCGGCGTTGCGCACGGGCGTTTGCGCCGAGCGCGCGAGGCGGTCGCTGTCGGCCAGCAAGGTGTGGCTTTGATCGAGGCTGCGCTGCAACGACGCCAGCAGCGGTGGCAAGCGCGCTTCGATCGCGGCCAGCTGGCGCGTCGCCGTATCGATCTGCGCCAGCGATGCAGCGACGTGTTGGCGATTGACCGCGTCCAGCAGCTGGTTGGCGCGGGCCAGCGTCGTCCGCAGGCTCTGCAGCACCCGCGGCGCGTCAGCCAGCAGCGAACCCAGCGGGCTTGCGCGCATGGGAATGCGCGCGGGATGCGCATCGCTGGTGGCAAGCGGCGCGGCGTTGCCCTCGCCCAGTTTCAATTCCAGCACGCTGCCGCCGGTCAGGCCCTGCATCGCAACTTCGGCGTAGGTGGCGTGCGTGACGTAGGTGCCGCGCTGCAAGCGCAGCCGCAGCAGCACGCGCGACGGGTCGCGCGGATCGAAGCCGAGGCTGGCGACGTGGCCGACGACGATGCCCTTGAACCGCACCGCGGATTGTGCGGACAGGCCGTCCACCGACTGGCGGGTGACGATCTCGTAGGCCAGCGGCTCGCCGGGTCGGTTGGCCAGCCAGTACCACGCCGCGACCGCACCCAACGCGAACACCAGCAGGAAGGCGACGGCGGCGATGGCGTGGGCGCGGTTTTCCATGGCTCAGAGACTCCGGTACACCGGCAGTGTGCGCAGGTGGTTTTCGCCGTGCCGCGAACGGAAGAAATCCGCGACGAACGGCTGCCCGCAACCGGCCACGTCCTCCAGCGTGCCGATGGTGGCAAGCCGGCCGTCGGCCAGCACCGCGACGCGGTCGCTCAGCGTCGCCACGCTGTAAACATCGTGCGTGATCATCAGCGCGGTGAAGCGGAGTTCCGCGTGCAGCTCGCCCAAGAGCGTGTCGAACTCGGAAGCGGCGGCCGGGTCGAGGCCCGAGGTGGGCTCGTCCAGAAACAGCAGTTCGGCTTCCAGCATCAGCGCCCGCGCCAGTGCGGCGCGCTTGGCCATACCCCCGGAAAGTTCGAACGGAAACTTCCACGCGTCCGCGGGCGCCAGCCCGACCATGCGCAGCTTCAGCGCGATGCCCTCGCGCAACAGGGCCTCGTCCACTTCCAGGCCTTCGCGGCGCAACTCGCGCACCGGAAATGCCAGGTTGTCGTACACGTTCAAGGCACTGAACAACGCGGCCTGCTGGAACAATACGCCCCAGCGGCGCCGCAGCAGGCGCGCTTCCCAAGGTTCCAGATGGTTGATGGTCTGGCCCAACACGTGGATGCTGCCGCGGTCGGGGCGCAGCAGGCCGATGATCTGGTCCAGCAGCAAGGTCTTGCCCGCGCCCGACGCGCCGATCACGCTGACCAGCTCGCCGCGCCGCACTTCGAGGTCGATGCCGCGATGGATCGTGCGGCCACCCAGTTGCTTGTGCAGGCCCTGCACGCGGATGACGACCTCGCCGCTGGCCGCAGGCACCGGCATTACAGCAGGCCCACATGCGTCAGCAACGCGCCGGAGCTGGCATCGAACAACAGGATCAACGTCAGGCTGGTCACCACCGACAGCGTGGTGTTGCGGCTGAGGCCCGCGGTGTCGGGCGAGGCGCTGATGCCGAACCAGCAGCCCACCAGTGCGATGGTGAGGCCAAACAGCGCGCCCTTGGCCAGGCCGATCCAGAAGTTCACGATCTGCACCTGTTGCGGCAACTGCGCGAAAAACAAATCGAAGCGCACGCCAAGGTTGGCCTGCGCCGTGACCGCCCCGCCCAGCAACGCGGCAAAGTCGGTCCACACCACCAGCAACGGCAGGCTGATCATCGCGCCCACTACGCGCGGCAACGCCAAGCGCAGGCTGGGCGACGAGCCGAACGCACGCAGCGCGTCGTACTCACCGGTCAGGTGCATCGCGCCGATGCCGGCGGTCATCGCCGAACCCGAGCGGCCCGCCAGGATCAGCCCGCAGATCACCGGCCCGAGTTCACGCAACACCGCCAGCCCCAGCATGCCGATGATCATCGTGGCGGCGCCGAACTGCGCCAGCGCCATCCCGATCTGGATGGCCATCACCACGCCGATCAGGAAACCAACCACGCCCAGTAGCAGCATCGAGGTGGCACCGACGTGGTAAACCGTCGCCGCCGTTTCCTTCCACGGCGCCGCGCGCGGATGCCGCACGCAATAGGCGACATCCAGCAGCAGCTGTCCGACCAGCAACAGCACCCCACCGACGGCGTGCACGAACCCCAGCACGGCGCCGCCGAGGCGGTCGAAGGCGGCAGCCAGCGGATGGCGCACGGGCGGGCCGGGAAAACGCGTTTGCGACAGCCAGCGGAACCAGTGGCGGTGGTCTTCCGGGCACTCGAAGCGTTCCGGCAAGCGTCGGCCCCACACCTGCCACAACACGCGCGCGCCGGCACTGTCGAGCGCCTCCACCCGGTCGAGATTCCAGCGCAAGCCGCGCGGCGCACCCAGTTCCCCCAACTCGTGCGTCAAGCGGCGCCGCCGCGCGGTATCCAGCAGCAGTGTCCACGCACCCGACAGGCGGACTTCGTCGCGGTCGCGTTCCCAGCGTGCATTGGATGTGGTGTGTGCCATCGAAACCCGTCCTTGCGACGGCACCCGGCCATCGCCGGCGCAACCACGTGGACCATCCGCATGCACGCCACGGCATCGCATCCGTTGCGCGCGCACGCCAACCACCGCCACGCACGCTTGCGCATGCCCGCACTATCGCAAGCGATTGGTGCAGGCCGGGTGAAGTCGGCATATCGAGGCGACAACGGCCTCAGCGGCGCTGGTGCGCCGGCAGGCCGAAGCTCGCCACCACGAACGGTGTCGGGTCAACCGGGCAACTGCCGACGGCAAACGCGATCCGCAGCGTGCGTTGCCGGCCACCGGCACGGCCACCATGCGCGAAAGTTTTTAGGATCGGGAACATCGCGGGAAAACAGTGGTGTGGCGTTCGCTGCGGTCGCATGCGCCACACATTTCCCGGAGTACCGCGCACCACCGGTCCGGGCACCCGGCAGCACGCCGGATAACTGGGTAACGATCGGTTCAGCAACTTGTCCGCTCTCTGAATCTTCCTGCGGCGGTTCAGCACCGGGTCGGGCTGACGCGCCTAGCTTGGGCAGCGTGCGCGCATGCGCACGCTGTTCCTTCGGAGGAATCGACCATGCGCAAGACTTTGCTCACAGTTTCAATCGCCGCGGCATGCGTATTCGCCGTACCGGCGTTTGCCCAGATACACCTGGGTGGAGGCGGCCAGCTCGGCGGCACCCTAGGTGCCAATACGGGCCGCATGCTGCAGAACACCGTTCCGCAAACCATGCAAACCACCCGGCAGATGGAGCAACAGAGTGACCGGTTCACGCAGCGCACGACCCGCAAGGCGCGCAGGACCGCCGCTCAGTCGGCCAGCGCGCGGGCCGACGCTGCCGCCGGCCAGCAAGCCGGCGTTTCCGCGGCCACACCGGCCGGCAATGCCGATGCCAGCGGCTCAGTCAATGCCGGCGCCGGCCTCGATACCGCGGCTGCCGCGGGCAAGGCGGGTGACGCCGGACGTGGCGTCGGCGGCACCGTGCGCGACGCTGCCCAGTCGACGATCCAGTCCACCGGCCGCACCACGGGCTCGGTCGGCAATGCCGTGAACGGCATCAATGCCAGCGGCAATGCCGAGGGCGCGGCCAGCGGCAGCGGCAACGCTGCCGGCGGTTCGGCAAGCGGCAATGGCGGCATGAGTTCCATGGCAGGCGGAGGGCTGAACACGGCCGCCGCTGCCGGCAAGGCCGGTGATGCTGGACAAGGTGTTGGCGGTACGGTGCGCAACACCGCCAACTCCACGGTCCAGTCGACCGATCGCACCGCGGGTTCGGTCGGCAATGCGGTTAGCGGCATCAACGCCAGCGGCAACGCCGACGGCTCCGCAAGCGGCCGTGCGACCACGCAGACGCAAGGTCAGTCCGCGAACCGCCGCGACCAGTCATCCCGCGACACGCGCCACCCCGCACCCAAGACATCCGGCGGCGAACGGCAATAAACCCGGCAGATCACCGGCTCCGCGGAGCGCGGAGTCGCCTTGCAGATTTTCACCCCGGGAGCGATCCCGGGGTTTTTTTCGGATAGGGCAACGTCGCCGCACGTCATCCGCGCGACCCAGCGATGTGCCGGCGGCAAGGGCGGATCCCGCCATCGCATTCGCGTGCCGTCAATGCCGCTGATGCGCCAGCAGGCCGAAGTTGGACACGACGAACGGCGTCAAGTAGTTCAGTATCAACTTGATCGCCAGGTGTGCATCCATGGCGCCATGCAACAACTCGTCGCCATGGTTGAACAGGTTCAACCAACTGCCGACGACGAACGCGATCAGCAGCGTGCGTTTCAGGTGCACCGGCGTCGCCACCACGCGCACGAAGGTTTTCAGCGTCGCAATCATCGCGCGAGGATAGCGGCGCTGACGAGGCCGGTGTCAGCTCACTGCCCCCTTCACCATCGCCGTGCAGGAACGCGTCAATCTCAATCGCCGCCAAAGGCGTGCGCCAGCACTTTTTTGCAGCGTTGTTCGCACAGGTACCGGCGTTGGGTTCCGTCGGCTTTGTAAAGACGGCCCGCGCCACCAGCGTTGATGCTGAAGCGCCACGTTTCGCCGTCCAGCGTCAACGTGCCTTCGTACCGACATGGAAGAATGACGGATCGGTCGTGGAATTCCGCGCCGCCAACTTCGGCGGCGACGCGAAAGAACGCGGAAACGTCCTGCCGGGTCAGGGCAAACGATTGGCACATCCCGTGTGCGGGGTCGGTTGCATCAACGCTCAACGACAGCGACGTCACGCTGATTCGATCGGGAACCCGCACCGTCTGGCAGGCCGCAAGCCCCGTGGACATCAGGCCCGCAGCAAGAACGGCAAAACCGGTTTTCATGCGTGCTTCTCGTCCGGTAATCCGGAAACTCGGCATAGTCAGTTGAGTCGGGATACCCCGGG